>JBOGRL010000406.1:0-1992 GCA_050749505.1 Nitrososphaerales archaeon | reverse complement strand
CTTCGGAAGGTCGTTGATTTCGGGGATAAGGGTCAGAGACCTGAAGAGAGGTTGGTTCGTTTACAGGTGGAAGGCTCAGAGGGATCAAGTCGACGGCTTCATCGAAACCCAGAAAAAGAAAGCACTTGAGCGTCTAAAGCAACGACTAGATTACGAAAGAGAACACGAGTTTTACAGCTGCGATACTCCAACTTGCAAGAAACTCACATTCGAAGAAGCAATGGAGGCATTCTTCAAGTGCCCTACTTGCGGCAAGAACCTGAATCTGATCGACAACGCGGAGTTTAAGCAAGCCCTCGAGTGGAAGATAAAGCAGATGCAGCTGGAAACTGCAATCCGTTAAAAAGAGAGAACTTTTTGACACTATTCGTCGAGCAGTGCGTCAGTTTCATTCTCCATAAGGGATTCTGGTTGTGTTAGGCTCCTTACTTAGAGCATGCATGTGGCCAGTCGAATTTTTCAGAAAGTTTTCGTTATGCGCTCGTGCTGTTTTTTTCGCGCCACTGCACTATGTTGAACATGAAGATTCTTTGTGCGCGCGACACTTCGAGCTACGAGCCAGCTTCCCCCAGCGAAGTTTCGATTTTCTTCAAGGAGTATCTTGCCCGCAGGTAAGGATCAGCGCCTCCCACGGGCCTGCGGGTCTGTCTGCAGCAACAGTTCCTGACACGAAAACAAACCGATCGACCAGAACCGTTCTTGATAACCCGCGGCTTCTTCCAACGATATCCCTCCTCTGCGAGTTCTTCCTCCTACTTCCCTTTTCCAAACGCAGCAGCTCCAAATGCATTCCCGGCAGCTACGGACGAATTAAAATGTAGCCGAGGACGGCCATTTGGATGAAAAAGCGTTGCGTTTCTCGGAAAGGCCTCCGTGATACCTTTAATATCTAAAATTACATCGACTAGCGAAGGCGCCCCGGAGACCTGAAGCGGATTGCCGAATCCATTCTACAAGCGCGACGTTTTATCTATGAAGGACTTTCACCGTGAGGAAATGGAGCTGCTGTTTGCTACCTCGGACCGACTCGTCGAGATGAAGTACCGGGAAAAGGTCGCGCTCGGCGAGGGAAGAATTCTCGGAATCATGTTCTTTGAGCCGAGTACTAGGACACGGCTCAGTTTCGAGTCTGCCATGGCTTCAATCGGCGGAATCTCCGTTGGGTTCAGCGAAACAAGAACCACTTCGATGGAGAAGGGCGAGTCGCTGGCAGACACCGTAAGAGTCGTGGAAGCAAACTCGGATGTCTTGGTGCTGAGGCACTCGAATGAGGGTGCAGCACGGTTTGCCGCAGAGATAGCAGTCAAGCCAGTGATCAGCGGGGGAACCGGAACCGAGGAACATCCGACGCAGGCAATGCTTGACATCTACACGATTTTGAAAGAGAAAAAGAACATCGACGGTCTCCGGATCGGCATTGTTGGTGACTTGAGATACGGGCGAACGGTATACTCGCTGATTTATGGACTGGCAAAGTTTGATGTCAAAATAGATCTTGTTGCGCCGTCTGGACTGAAGATACGAAAAGAAGCCACGCATGATCTCGGCAAGATTCCTGGCAGGTCAAAGACAATTGAGATGACGGAACACGAAAACCTGAATGAAATTCTGCCAGAAGTTGATGTGCTGTACGTCACAAGAATTCAGCGAGAGCGCCTCCCGGACGAACAGGAGTATGAAGAAGTGAGGGGTTCTTACTTTTTGGATGCAGAGCACGTCAAGAGCATGAAGCAAGACGCCATGATCATGCACCCTCTCCCCAGAATTGACGAGATAAGGCCGGATGTGGATTCTACAGTCCAGGCTAGATATTTCAAGCAGATGCAGTATGGGAGGATGGTGAGAGCGGCCCTGCTTTCGTTGATCTTGAACCCATGACACCCGGTTCTTCGATGACGAGTGATCTTGTTATTGATGTACCACTTGTCTTCGCACTTGAGTAATGAAACAGCTTTTCCAAGAGCCGAGCTCGGTGAGCGGGTAGTCTTGCGC
>JBOGRL010000405.1:0-3368 GCA_050749505.1 Nitrososphaerales archaeon | reverse complement strand
GGGTACAACGTATTCCGTCAGCTTTCCCGTACCTTGATTGAATTCAGCGACCTTGTTTCCGTAGTGCTCTGCAATCCACACATTGCCGCCGGCGTCTACTGCCAGTCCATTTGGAAACGAGACCGGGTATCCAAATTCTTGATGTGTCTGCGAAGTCCAGAACCTGTCAAGGCTCTTTGTCAGGATGTTGTAGCTGTCGAACGAGCTGTCGACATGCTCACTTATCCAGAGAGTGTGACCGTCGGGACTCAGCGCGATTCCACTGGGGGTGGGCAAGCTAGACTTTATGCTCTCGGTATCTCCACGAAAATCCGTGGCGTGATCGAAATTGTACGTGTACGTCTCATTTTGTGGCGCGGTTTCCTGTATGCCGTCACTCGTGTTGTTCCGCAACTCGGATACTACTCCGTGTCCTATCATGTTAGCGTCGGCAGCAGTGAACCAGAAATTTCCTGCGTGGTCAAAAACGAGCCCGGCGGGCCCTGATTGAAATACGGGGAGATCGAAGCTGTTAAACGTTCCATTGACTGGGAAAAACTCGTCAATCTGGTTTGAAAACAGGCACAGAACCCAGAGGCTGCCCTGGGAACTCGGAACCACTCCGATTGGGCCGCACGATAAGGCCTCAGATTGTCCAGCGAAAGAAGTGCTTCCACTGGGGATTTTGTATTCCGCGATGCTAGTTGCGCCTAATTTCAGCTCACCAAGCCTGTCTCCGGTCAGCTCAGTGAACCACACATTGCCAGAAATATCGACGACTACTGAATTGGCGGTTGAATTGGGCGTAGGAATCGTATACTCTTTGAAAGTTGAGGAGGAAGGATCAAACGCAGCAAGTTGATTTGAAACCTGCTCGACAACCCATACCCTCCCAATACTGTCTGTTGCGATTGCCCAGGGTCCGGAGGAACCAGCTGGGAGGGGGTATTGTGCCATTCTGTACTGCACCGTGCTTCCAGGCCCGTTAGAGGACAGAACGGTAACTTGGGACGATCCCAACAGGCCTGTCGCAGAAGACAGCAGCAAGGAAAAAACAACGACCGCTAAAACGACGTTTGATTGTCGCATCTTCAACCAGCGATTCTATTCTTTCCCTTCAAAGTCCGAATAGTAGAGCACGACTAATGCGGATGCAGTATCTACAATGGTATTAAAGAGATTGCAAAGATTGAAAATAATTTCTCGTCAAAAAAAATCTTATCTGGAAAGGAAACTTCCGTTGTTGCATAGTTGTCATTCTCGATTCGGTTGAGTTGAGTTGTCAACTCTCGCGCATGAAGGGAGGACTTGCGAAATCATTGCAAGTGCCGAAACCTCGCAGGACTCAACTCCAGCCGCGCCAATCACTTCTGGTATAGACAGTGAAACGTATAAGTAATACACGCATGTTTCGAAAATGATCATGTCCAAAGTTTCTCGTTCCGTTGCAATATCTGCCCCCGTTGAAGCCGTGTTTGCGTACTATGCCCGTCCAGAACACATTGCGAAGACATTCCCGGAGGATATCGGAATGAAAGTCATACCGCTAAGGGTGACTGAAGGTTTTGGAATCGGTACAATCTTTCGAATATCTGGAGAATTCGGTGGAAAGCATCTGGAGTGGGACATGGAAACTGTCGCTTATCAGCCAAATCAGACGATTCAGGTAAAGGCCATAAACGGTCCGTTCAAAAAGAACGTCATTACAGTACTCTTCGAGCAAGCCCAGCCAGGCAAAAAAGAAACGAAGCTGACGTTTGAAGCGGACTATGATCTAGGCTACGGCTTGATAGGAAAAAGCATCGACAAGCTACGAATAAAGAAAGAGGTTGAAATGGGAATTGAGCGATCTTGCGCATCCGTGAAACGCTTCATAGATGCAGGCAAGAGTCCAAATCAGGTCGAGGCAGAACTCTCAATACCACTTAATTAGAGCATAAAGAAATACCTGCGTAATTTTCATGAATTGAAACCCAGGAGGAGGAGTCCTCAGTGGGTCGAGCTCGGTAGCAGAACGTTGACGAGTCCAATCATGAACGGGTGTACGCTACAAAAATAATAGTAAGCGCCGGGTTTCAAAGTCGCAGGAATTTTCAAGGTGTAAGTATGACCCGGGGGGATCAGCCCAGAGCTGAAGGCAGTTGAATTGAAGGCGGTCACAGTGTGAGAGTAACCGTCCTTGTTTACCCATTGTATTGTAGACCCTTGCGTAGCGTTCACCGTACCAGGGGAGAAAAGCGAATTTTGCAGCGTTATCGTACATGCCGCGATGCAAATAACAGCACCCGGCGGTTGCTTCTGGCAAGGAATCAGCGGCGCACAAAAGAATGGATTGCTCGCCTGCTCGTAATTGGTGATTGATGAGTATGCCACAGGATAAGCGACAACTGCAACCATCATAGCTGCTATGGCATAGTAAATGTATTTTGATTTCATTTTCCTTTCACTATCGTTCTAACGTATCTCGACTCGCTCAGGGCTTGTCTCTGTCAATGCTTTGAACCCTCCGGTAGGGCCGTTATGATCGATTTTGACGTACCTGCTACCCGAAAGAACTGAAAATTAAGATAAGTAATTCCAGCCAACAGAGCACTTACACTGACCAAAGGAGGAATCACAACTCCTGCGATGTGGGAGTAGAAAGAAGGAACCGTGGCGGAAACACCCCCGAGGAATACCGACACGAGTGTAGGTACAAGACACATGGGACACGTAGCTGTGAAACCGAAGAATCCTCCTAGTGCTGAGACTGTTGCTCCTGTAAAGCACGAGTGTTTTGAAGAGCTGCCAATCAGGAAATAAGTGACAATTACGCTAGAAGCCAACAAGCTCGATAATGCAATTGCGAGGATCATTTCAAAAGGCATGAGTAACAGGTTGATGTACGGGTTTAACTGCACGGTTATTTGGGGCACGTAGAAGGCACTTTCCAGAGCAGAACTTGGTGAGGGGCCAGAAGCAAAGATGAAAGCAAAGGGGTAGCTCCCTGTTGGTGATGGAATGTAATTTGAAGGAGGAGTATTGAACCCTGTTATTACGATCTGATTCACCAATATCAGGTAGGTTACAAAGTACGCGGCCCCGATTATGATTGCTATCCTTGCAAAACTTTTGCGAGAGGCTAGCGCTCTTCTAAGGGTTGGAAACAGCCGCATCAGAAGGAAAGGCACCCCCAGTAGAGCAGCTAATGACACAGTTACGAGATAAAACAAGCCCGCAACGCTAGCGTATTCGCTGCTGGGCGATGGGTACGACGAATCTACGAAGTACCTCAAAAGCCAGTAGGATGCAACAGCCAGTGTGGCAAAGAAAAGAGCCGCGTAGCCCAGCTTGTAGGAATCACTATTGTTGAAAGTCTCTTCGTCGAATTTCATCGGCTCCGATCCTCT
>JBOGRL010000404.1:0-5508 GCA_050749505.1 Nitrososphaerales archaeon | reverse complement strand
GATGACATGACAGCCATCTTGGTTTTTCTCTGAGAGCCGCATGACCACAACAAGGACATTCAGCTCCAGTTCATTTTCTTTCGTGCTTTGTTTTGGAATCATTGTTTCGTTTCTCATCCTATTTTTTGGTGCTAAAGCTCCGTCGTATATCGTTCAGACTATTTCCTTGCTCGTATCGATGGCGCTTGTTTTCTATTGCTCTCATCCGCTTTCACATTACATTGTCGGGAAAATATATGGCATCAATACGAAATTTTTCTTCTTGGGGAAGAGCGATTTTCGAAAATTAAACGGCGCTCTGGGGAAGCTCGGGGGAATGTTCCCGACTATTGGGATCAAGCTCGATCCCGCCAAAGTCGCTGGTCTTCCGCGCGGAGGGAAGAAGGGATTTCTTTTCGGAAGTGGGGCCATAGTTAGCAGCGCGGTGATTGTGATTCCGATTGCCATTGCAGCAGTCACAAGGTTTAGTTTGATCGCCTTGGTTATTGGACTGCTGTTCTTCCTCTGGAATCTCAGCTTTGAGCTCGCGTTCAGCACAAAGACCGGAGACTTGGCGAAGATGAGGCGTGCTCTATAACGAAGAGCTTCTCTCGATCTTGTATGAAACTAGTTTCTCAGAGTTCGACGTGAACTCGAACACTCCCCGGAATTTTATCCCCTTGACCAAGAGAGGAAGCCAGTATCTGTCGTCTTGCCACATCTGATCAACAGGAAGGTCATCTTCTGAGAACCATCGCAGCGTTCCCTCCTCGCTTGCTGTTTGATTGCCAGAAAAATCAGACGAGGTAAAGACTTCGGCTGTCCAGTCTGGCCTTTGCTTTCCTTGTCCAAAATAAAATTCCAGAAAGCCAGCCTTTTCCAGCTTCTTCACATGAAGGCCCGTTTCCTCCATCACCTCGCGAATAACAGCTTTTTCTGGGGTCTCTCCGGTCTCGATTTTCCCTCCTGGGGCGTTCCAAAACCCCCCGCCGAACTTTCCTCGAACCTTCAATAGCAGCAGATATTTGTCGTCCCTTTTCAGGTAGCACAGCACTGCCCTAATGGTGTCCGTCGGGTTGAGCTGTGAGTAATCAAAAGACATATCCACCGTAGTGAAATTTTTGAACCCTCATAAGCTCTTCTTTTCATCTCTTCAGAAATCGATTCTTGCTCATAATTCTTGCAACATGAAGGGAAAAGGCTCGCTTGAAGAAAATGCTACGAATATGCCACCAAATTTGAAAAATGTCTATATCTTGGGAATCCATTCTTAGGCCCTTGCTAAATGAAACTCAAAATCAACGACCCGGCGCCGTCTTTCGAATCTGTTTCTGACGAAGGCACAAAATTTTCGCTTTCTGATTTAGTGGGTAAGACAAACATCATACTTTACTTTTACCCGAAGGATTTCACCCCGGGCTGCACGAAGGAAGCTTGCTCCTTTCGAGACAACTGGTCCAAGGTGGTGTCCATGGGCGCAACTGTGGTTGGAATAAGCTCTGACAGTCCCGAAAGCCATGCTGATTTCAAGAAGGAGCAAAAACTTCCATTCATTCTGGTGAGCGACCAGAACAAGTCGATTCGCAAGTTGTACGGCGTGGATAGCATGTTTCTTCCTTCTCGCGCGACATTCGTCATAGACAAACAAGGAAGGATCCGGAACGTCTTCAATTCGCAGCTGAACATTTCAAAGCATGTCGAGCAATCGCTCGCCGTCCTCCAAAACCTCGCATCGAGTGAGGTAACTAATTGATGGCAAAGAGCAGCGGCGTTCTCTCCGCTCTTGTTCTGTTCTTTGGAGCTCTGCTTACGCTCTCCGGTTTTGTCTTTATGCTCCAAGGAATGGGAATAGTTGGACCATCGTCAAGCTTCATGTTCAAAAGCACGACCTGGATCTATCAGGGCATACTGGCACTAGCAGTGGGAATAGTATTGCTCGGCAATGGTGCGGTGTTGAGGTCAAGGAGGACACGGCTCCCGTCAAAGGCTTCCGTTGGCCAAAATATCAACAAAAAAGAGAACTAACTCGTCGCTTTCTTTATCGCTTGATCCAGATCGAAGATAAGGTCGTCTGGATCTTCCAGTCCGACTGAAACGCGTATCAGCCCGTCCGTGATTCCTGCCTCCAGTCTCGCCTCCTTGCTCATAGCCGCGTGAGTCATCGTAGCCGGGTGGGTCACCATCGTTTCGACCGCGCCGAGATTCTCTGCCAGTGCTACGAGAGAAAGGCTGCCAGCGAACCTGAGGCCTGCCTTGACACCGCCTTTCAGCTCAAAACAAAGCATTCCCCCGTGTCCACGCGTATGCTGCTTTCGCGCAAGAGGCGCCTGGGGAAAGCTGTCCAGCCCAGGGTACAGAACCTTTGTTACCTTCGGATGATTCTCAAGATACTCTGCGATTATCTTCGCGTTTTCGCAATGTCGCTTCATCCTTAGTTCGAGTGTCTTGAGCCCCCTGATCGTGAGCCAAGCGTTGAACGGAGATTGGATAAGTCCCATTGCATTCTGAAGGTATTTCAGTTCGTCATGATCTTTCCTGTTCTTGACTATTATTGCTCCACCCACCGTCGTGTTATGCCCCTCAATGAACTTTGTCGTACTATGTAGAGTAATGTCTGCGCCCAGGTCAATCGGCACCTGAAGCGCGGGGCTCAGGAAAGTATTGTCAACGATTAGTTTTGCATTTCTCTTTACTTCGGAAATGGCTTTGATATCCGTGAGTTTGAGAGTGGGGTTCGCCGGAGTTTCGATGAAAATCAATTTTGTCTTTTCTGTTATCGCTTCCTTCGTCGCTTCGATATCTGAGGTGTCAACATAGGTAAATTTGAGTCCAAATCTGGCGAGTATGTTGTCGCAGAGCCTGGGCGTCCCGCCGTAAACCACTCTGGAAACCACCGCGTGGTCTCCCTGACTAAGAAGCGCGAATACAGCAGTTATTGCAGCCATGCCCGTTGCAAAGCAAGTACCTCCGGTTCCCTTTTCGAGAGTCGCCAAGCTATCCTCAAGAACCTGAACCGTAGGGTTTCCAGTCCTTGTATAGGTGAACCCCTTGTGAACGCCGACTGCTCGCTGAGCATATGTGGTCGTCTGATAAATGGGTAATGTAATAGCGCCGGTTGTCGGATCAGGGACCTGAGCAGCATGAATTGCCCTTGTTGCAAATCCCGAGTCAGCATTGCGGTGTGTCTTTCTTGTCTTTTTTTGTTGTTCTGTTGTTTGTTCCGTCAATTTCCTGAAATCACAAATTCCATTTCTTAGGTCTTTCTGCTCTTTACGATTTTTTCTCTGATCTCCCTGATCAGGGAAGGCGTTGATGTTGACGAATCTTCAATGTGTTCCAAAAACCCGTTCTTGATCAGCCAGTCGTCATTGTATACCGTGGAGAGGTACCTCTCGCCGGTATCTGGAATTATGACTACGATATTGTCATTCGTCCCAAACAGGGGAGCGACTTTGAGCGCGGCGAAAATTGCAGCACCGGACGACGCGCCGGCGAGAATCCCTTCTTCCCTTGCTAGCCTTCTTGCGGTGAGGAATGCGTCTTTGTCCTCGACTCTAACCCACTCATCGACCACGTTGGGCCAAAGGGTCGACGGGATGAAATCATAACCAATTCCTTCTATCTTGTAAGGATGGTCCTCGCCTCCAGAAAGGACAGATCCCACTGGATCTACTCCGATTATCCTGATTCCCGGTGCCAGTTTTTTGAGCTGAGTTCCGGCGCCACTGATTGTCCCGCCGGTGCCTGCGCCAGCGACCAGCGCGGATATTTTGTTTCCCTTTAGCTGGTTATAGATTTCTTCGCCGGTTTTCAGGTGGGCCCTGCTGTTTGACTGGTTGTTTGTCTGGTCAAGGAAAACCGCGTTCGGAAGCTCTCTTGCAATCTTCTTTGCAATCTCAGAGTAACTGTTGGGATCATCATGCGGAAGGTTAGGCGTTATGATGACCTCGGCACCATAAGCTTTCAAAAGAGTCTTTTTTTCAATGCTCATCTTCTCCGGAATCGTGATGACAAGTTTGTATCCTTTTGACGCGCAAAGCAGCGCGAGTCCAATTCCGGTATTTCCCGAAGTAGCCTCGACGACCGTGCTGACTCCTGGCTTCAAGATGCCTGTCCTTTCTGCTTCTTCGATCATGGCGAGTGCGCATCTGTCCTTCACGCTGCCACCTAGATTTTTGAGCTCCAGTTTTGCATATATCGAGGCCTTCACCGACTTTGGAACGATCCTGCTCAGCTTGACCAGAGGGGTGTTCCCAATATTGTCCGAGAGATTTTCCCCCTTGATGTTAGCCGAAGTCGTTTGCTGTTGTTGCGTTGTCATCGTTAGTACTGGGCTGCTAGATTAGCGTGGCGAGTAGTTGAATTAGATTGAAAGCTAAATTCCTAAAGGAATACACCGGCGTTCGTAATATTACCAACCGCGGGGGTGTGGAGCTATGAAAATTTCCTTTTTTAATTTTAAATTCAAGGGAGTATTTGCGATTTCATGTGCAATAATTAACCTTGATCGATCTAAAGCAAAACATCGGGTTCATCGGGCTGGGTATAATGGGAAAACAGATGGCCGCAAACCTGATGCGGAGTGAGTACAAGCTCACAGTGTTCAATCGTAGCAAAAGCGTCGTCCGAGAACTCGCTTCCGTGGGAGCAAAGGCAGCTGCGACCCCAAGGGAAGTTGCAAGAAATTCTGATGTTGTAATTGACATGGTGACAGATGCTCCGGATGTCGAGCAGGTGCTTCTTGGCGAAAAAAACGGAGTGATAGAAGGAGCAAATAAGGGTCTTGTGGTAATTGACATGAGTACAAATTCGCCTGCGATCGCGCAATCGATTTCCTCAAAGCTTGCAAAGAAAGGGATAGAATTTCTTGACGCTCCCGTTACCGGCGGAGACAAGGGAGCCAGAGAAGCTTCTCTCACGATAATGGTAGGAGGGAAAAGGAACATATTCGAGCGGTGTAAGCCAATTTTCCAGGCGATGGGCAAGGAAATAGTCTACATGGGGTCGTCTGGGTCGGGCCAGGCAACAAAACTCTGTAATCAGGTTGCGGTTTCAATCCACACTCTTGCGACGTGCGAAGCCCTATTACTCGGTTCATCATCGGGACTCGATCTGAAGGACCTCCTCAAAGTGCTCACCTCTGGGGCTGCAGGGTCGTGGAACTTGGCAAACCTAGGCCCAAAGATAGTGGCGCGAGATTTTGAACCTGGCTTCAAGGCAGCGCATCTCTCAAAAGATTTGAGATATATCATCCAGCTATCCGAGTTAAATCATGTTTCACTCCCCGGCAGCTCGATAGTTTACCAGCTTTTCAACTCTATTCTATCCGAAGACAAAATGGGGGAGAAGGGAACCCAAGTCCTTGCGCAAGTCTTGGAGAAGCTCGCTACTCGCGAGATCAAGTGAAAACAATTCTTGTTGCGGCGCAGAAGAAACTCTAAAGCATAAAGATATTCAAACGTTTTTCTGGGGAACATTCCAATTTGCTGCCAGTAGAAATTGCAGGATTTGGGCCGATCGGGAGAGAAC
>JBOGRL010000403.1:0-5468 GCA_050749505.1 Nitrososphaerales archaeon | reverse complement strand
CTCGCCGAGCTTAAGAGATCATCTTCTTCTTGCTCAATTCAGCTCTACAGCCAATCCTTCCTTTGGTTCTAGAAAGCTTGCATACCTTGTTTGAGGGAGAATGACAAAAAAATATCACATTGTGCGATCATTTTAAGACAGTTTTATCCTGTCTGTTGGGAAAAGAACAGAGCATGTATTTCAAGGTCATCTCTTTCATTGTGCACCTCGTGGGCCAGCGAATTACATCGCGTCAGTTCTACTTGCGTGAAACGTAATGTAAGCGATATCGACTGCATTGCAAAAATTGTTCCGAAGCTAGAGAACTCTCGCATCAAGTTTCACGAATACCTAGTCATGAGAAGTCCTTTCCGTTCGTTACTGATTGGTGATAATTTGACTCTTCAGATACTTGATTTCTATCTTTCCTTCAATCATGTTCAAGAATCATTTATTAAAGGGGCGACAATATCGGCCGTCATATGCCGCAAAAATCACTTTCGATATTCGTACTTTCCCTATTGGCAGCATTTTCAGTAATGACAGTGTTCAGTTTGGTAGCACCATCAGTTTTCACCGGCTCTGCAGCGGCAAGTCCAGCGAGCTGTCCTGCAAGCAAGACGATAACTTTTGTTAATGAGCCTATCCCGCAATCATTCAATTATCTAAACCCGTCTGGCGATTCATCTTTCAATATAGGTTCGCTTGAATATCTTGGCCTTACTCCATTCCCGCTAGAGCCCAACGGCAGTCTTGCTTGGGACGAGGCCCTGTCAAATTGGATCACTTCCAATTCTAATTTTACCCAGTGGACTTTCCACATCAGACCTAATCTCACATGGTCTAATGGTAATCCAGTAACGGCGCAGGACATTGTGACATGGGCTAGCCCATCGTACGCTTTGAACCCGCAGTATGACTTTGTTAACCTACACACTCAGGTTGTTGGAGTAAAGGCAGTCAACAGCGATACTGTCCAGTTCGACCTGAACGTTTCAAATGCCCAGTTCCCCAACGTAATATCAGCCTATTATTTCGCGCCAGTAGTTTCGCCGACTGATGTGGCAAAGGGGCCAGCTGATCCGCTGTTTGGAACTGGAATAGCCGACGGGCAATGGTACATGGCAAACTATACTTCTGGTGCAACAACAGGAATAATGCTTCCAAATCCATACTGGCCGGGACCAAAACCTGCTGCATGCGCGATTGATGTGATATTCGTAGAGAATGCAGCTCAGCTGATTCCGTTCCTTGTCTCGGGCCAGGCAGACCTGGCAGGCTACCTGTCGTTTGGCAACGTAGCTGCATTGCAAGGCTACTCTAACATTCAACTTAACACGAATAATCCACATCTTGGAACTTTCATGCAGTACAACATAACGCGCTACCCGTACAATATGACCGAGTTCAGACAAGCACTCGCTTATTCAATAAATACGTCTGCCATTGTGCAGCAATCGCTGTTCGGCTATGGAGCAACTGCAAACAACGCTCAGGGCGGAGTACCCTCAACAACTTCATTCTACAACCAGGACCAGCCGAAGTACCCGTACAATGTGTCTGCAGCGGTTAGTCTGCTTCATTCGATAGGCTTCACCGGTGGCGGCAGTCAAAGTACTCCGCTAAAATTCCCTAACGGGACTGCAATGTCGGTGGCGCTCTACACAGACAGCTCCAAGGCTTGGGATCCTGACGTTGAACAGCAAGTATCGGGCTTTCTCCAGAACATTGGAATCGGCGTGACGACTCAAACTCTGACATCGCAAAATCTTAGATCAGATTATTCGACAAACGCGTTCAATATGCAAAATAATCTGGTAATCTACTCTAGCGGTGGGCCGTTGTACTTCTCGCCGTGGATTGACGCCCAACAGGGATGCAACGTACTGGGAACGCCAGGATGCTTTAACTGGCAGGCTCAGCCTTCGCCTTATTCGCCCAGCGGACAAACGCAATGGCTCTATCCTGCAAGTGCTGACAAGCAATACCAGAGCAACCTGACTGGGATCAACAACACGCCACCAACTAACATTACTGGGCAGATACACTATCTCAGCAACATACAAAGCTTAAACGCGCAATACTTGCCTGTATTGATGCTTGCGTATCCTGACAAAATATACGGCGTCAACACTGCGAAATGGACACATTGGCCTTCCTACATAATAGGCTCAATCGGTGTCAATGTGACAATGTTCGGCGCGCTGCAACCAGCGGGTAGTTCAACCACAAGTACAAGTGTAACTTCAACTACTTCCAGCACCGGCCTAACTTCCAGCAGCGCGTCCACTTCTACATCTACTACTGGACCGACTTCCACTCACAGCACTACTTCATCAACCTCCACCACTACGACTTCCACTTCTACAAACATCGGGACAATAGAACTCATCGCAGGCATAATAATAGTCATAATAATCATCGGTGGCGTTGCCGCTTACGTGATGAGACGCAGGCAGTAGAAAACGGTTCTTGGGCAAAGATAAAGCCCAGATATCTCCTGCCAGAGTTGGCATCTCTGATTGGGTCGCAGGATGATCGCCACCATCGTAGATCATCCAAGGTTCCAGTGAGAAGATGCACATAATTTCAAAGGTCATTCATCCTTTTGAGACAGATTCATACACCTACCTTACACTCTGTCATTGACAGAAATGAGGACGACCAAGTGTCTCGTCTACTACAGCTATGACAACTCAGGCAAATTTTCGTCTCATCCCTTTATTCCTTCGACACTAAACAGTAGAGCCGCGGGCTCTATACCAGTCAACCATCTCCCTCATCATGGATCTTATGTCATACTTCGGTTCCCATTGCAGCTCCTCCTTCGATCTCTGTATTTTCATAGGGCGCGTGGGCAACGGCGTTGCCTCTCCGAGTGTCAGCTTGGCACCAGGTATTATTTCCCGTATGCTCTCGAGTATCTCCTCGACCTTTGACATCTTTCCCATACCCAGGTTGAAGGTCTTGCTTCTGAGATCGCTCTTCCTGGAGAGGAGGAAAACCCCTCTCGCCAAGTCCTTCGAATAGATCCAATCTGCGTCCAGAATCAACGGGTATGGATTTTCAATGTGTAGTTGCTTTCCATTCACAGCTGCGTCAAGAAGCTCGTTGATGAAGATTCCGTTATGCGTCTGAATATCACCTCGCCAAGGGCCTATCACGTTCGCGAACCTCGCGACTCGAAAGTCAAGCCCATATGTTTTGGAATAGTTTGCGCCGGCGTACTCACCCATCAACTTTGTCGCGCCATAGAGCGTCACGGGCTTTGTGGGAGTCGTTTCTTCGTCAAAGCTCGCCTCTGGTGTGTCTCTCCAGTAGACTGCAAGCGAGCTGGAAAAAATCACTCTTTTGATATCTAGGAGCCTTGCAGCCTCCAAGACATTCAGGGTGCCGTCAGTGTTGATTCGGATTCCATTATACATATTCCTTGTAAGAGCGCCGGGGAATACTGCGACTGTATGAATGATGGTATCCACATGATTTTCCTTGACCGTGCTTACCAAGTATGGAAGATCAAGCAGGTCTCCTCTGATCACTTTGATCTTTGAAACGTCGATCACTTCGGACATCGCACCTAGTTGCGGTGAAATGTCATAGACAGCAGTATCGTCCCCAGCATCAAGGAACAACTTGGCAATCTGAGTTCCAATCAAGCCGGATCCCACAACAAGGACTGACATTGTTTTCTCAAATTGAGGTTCCTAATTTCTTGTAATTAGGAATAGCTCTTCTCTATGCTGCGAACCAGAGGCTCCCGGCAGAAGTTCATTCAGAGAGCATCTATCCCATCCAAACTGATGTGGCTTCCTATCGCATTGCGCTTTTTAAGAGCGGAGGGAGTTTTATGCTGCTCAGAGCAAAATCAGTCTGTTCTGAATGAATCAAAGTCGAGAGCAGCCAGATTCGAGACTAGTACAAATAAATTCTGTCTCGAACCCTTCAGTAACCAGCCAGAACAATTACCACATTTTCAAAGCTGTAGATTTGAAGGGGGATGCCAATGATCTGGTCAAAGCAAAAGGTTCCGCTGCTCAATCGAGCCTGACATGGAGTGAAAAATAATCCCTGCATCTCGAATCACGCGAACAGAATCGAAAACATTTATCATAACGAGCAATACCGAGTAATCTCGATTTCGCATGACAGGAACAAAACCGATCGTGGGACTGATAGGTGTAGGGGAAATGGGGCAGCCAATGGGGCTGAACCTCATGAGGGCGGGATTGGCTCTCGTTGCTTACGATATCAGACCTGAAGCACTGGTTGAAGTTAAGAAAAATGGTGCAAGAATTGCTACTTCTCCGCTGGACGTGGCAAACTCATCTGATATCATCATATCGATACTGCCAAACTCAAAGATAGTTATGGATGCTCTGGTTGAAGGAAAAAATAGCGCGCTACCTGGAATCAGCGAACGACACACTGTCATTGAAATGAGTACTCTTGATGTAGATACCACGCTTGAACTGGAGAAGCTAATTAAGGAAAAGGGCGGGGCGTTTATTGACGCTCCAATCTCTGGTGTGCCTGAGAAAGTGAAGACTCGTGATATCATAATTTTGGCAAGCGGAGAAAAATCTACTGTCGATAATAGTATGGAAGTACTCAATGCCCTGGGGAAAACCGTAGAGTATATCGGCCAAGCTGGGAAGGGCAAAGTGATGAAGCTCGTCAACAATATGCTTGTAGCAACGCACAAGATTGCCGCAACCGAGGCAATATGCTATGCATTGAAGAATGGCATCGATCCGGCAATCCTATTCAAGGTCATCGGCGAAGCAAGTGGCAGCTCTGATGTCTTCATGAGGTACGGCCCAGTGGTGGTGAGAGATGACAAGGGAGTTTCAAACAAGCACTCGTGGCATTCAAAGGATCTGCGTTTGATCAATGAAGAGTGCAACAAGCTCGGGATTCCGCTGGTCATGGGTAGCTTATCCTACCAGATAACGCAGACTGCCGCCAACGACTCTGGCGGAGTCGAGAACTTTGGATCCCTGATCAAGTTATACAAGAAGATAATGAAACTAGAAGTAGACTAACTGTCCTATATTTCGCAATCAGTGCCGAGAGGATGTCCAGATAAAAATGAGACTCGAAAACAAGGTCATAATAGTCACTGGCTCTGCTCGAGGCCTGGGCAAAGCCTACGCGCTTGCACTAGCAAAGGAAGGAGCAAGCGTTGTTGTCGCCGACATTCTTGGAGATCTAGCTGAGGAGACAGCATCAGAAATACAGCGCGCTGGTGGAAAAGCCATTGCCGTACTGACAGATATATCTTCGGAAAAAGATGCAAACAATCTTGCTGAACAAACTGCCAAGAAATTTGGGAGAATTGATGTCCTGGTCAACAACGCGGCGTTGCTAGTTTCGAAAAGAAAACCATTTTACGAAATCGGCGTTGACGAATGGGATCGGCTGATCGGAGTAAACGTCCGAGGCACCTGGCTTTGCACCAAGGCGGTCTTCCCCTACATGAAAGGACAGGG
>JBOGRL010000402.1:0-4142 GCA_050749505.1 Nitrososphaerales archaeon | reverse complement strand
CTTGAGAACCTTGATCTCTCCAGTTCTCACGTTGACAGCAACTTCGGCAGCTTGCGCCCCGGGGGTGTAAAACGAACAGACGCGAACCTCCTGCCCTAACTTCAGGTCAACGGGTTGCGAAGTCTCTGGATCCATCTTTGTGGTTCTAACTATCCACTTACCCCTGCCTAAGTACTCACCTTCTTCGCCCACAAACCCCGGAACACTCGCCATGCTGGTCGTGAACAATTCCTCGTATGCTAGGCTCCTTTCGCTCCCCACGACGCGAATCTTTCCATTTGATATATCCAAACTATCAACCGACGCTTGGAGTTTCTTTGCCGCGGCTTTGAGCATCTGGCTTTTCAGATCTTCGCAAGCTAACTTTACAGCGTTGCCCGTTGTGTAAGTTCCTCGACTGGAAATAGTGCCGTCATCGTAGGGCGTGTACGCCGTGTCGGGGAAAGCAACCCTGACAGACTCGATCGGAATCTGGAAAACTTCTCCCGCGATCTGTGACAAGACGGTCCTGAGGCCCTGGCCCGAATCTACTGCGGTCACGATAACTGTCAAGCCACCGTCAGGCTCGAGCTTGACCTCGGCGTTTGCTATCGTGTCGCCCCGGCTGTACTTTGTGCCTATCGCGATTCCCTTGGCGATCTTCCAATCGCCCACAGTCTTTGGCGCTTCTCTCCACTTTATTGCTTCGGCGGCTTTTAGCAGGCATTCTTTCAGGAACGGCGCGTGCATCCGTTCACCCAGTACGCTGGTGTCGCCGTCATCAAGAAGATTCCGCAGTCTAATCTCCACTGGATCTATTCCGAGTTTGAACGCCGCCATGTCCATCTGTTGCTCAATAGCCCATATCACCTGAGGTGAACCAAATCCCCTGAACGCGCCGGAAACTGGGAGGTTGGTAAACACGCGGTACGAATCAAATGAAAAGTTCGGAATCCTGTAAGTACTCGTGGTGCCAAAGGCACAGGTCTTTGTGACAGCGTTTCCGCTGTCTCCAGTATATGCGCCGCCATTCAGAACGCATTTGATTGAACGAGCGACTAGCGTCCCGTCCTTCTTTACTCCGTCCTTGACGTAGACGACAAAGGGATGCCTGACGACCGTAAGGAACTCTTCCTTCCTTGAAAGCACAATCTTTACGGGGCGACGAGTCTTCAGGGAGAGGGCAGCGCAGATCGGCTCGATCTCCATGCTACACTTTACGCCGTAGCTGCCGCCAACCATCATCTGCATGATCCGAACATTTGAAGGGGAAATGCAGAGTGTTTCCGAAACCTGCTTTACGATTCTGTGCGGGATTATCGCACCAGTCCAAATGATCACTCCGCCGTCCAGAGTTGTCTGCGCAACGGAGGAGTGAGGCTCTAGAGCGCAGTGCTGAGCAAACCCGGTGACAAACCTGTTCTCCAGGATGAGATCCGAATTTGCAAAACCGGCTTCAACATCCCCTCTCCGGATACTGTAATGGTTGCAAAGATTAGGCACTCCCTTGATAACATGCGAAGCGTAGACACGCGCAGCAGATTTTGTAGAGTAAGAGTCATACTCGGGGTGGATAATCGCTGGCGCGTCTGGGCTCATGGCAATTTCTGCATCAAACACCGAGGGCAACACTTGATACGAGATTTTGATCCTTCGAAGTGCCTCCTCGGCGATATCAGAGTCAGTCGCGGCTACGGCAGCAACAGCCTCGCCCACGAATCTTACGGTGTCTCTCGCGATGATGTACCTGTCTTTGACCGCGCTCCCGTATCGAACATCTGGCAGATCACTGCCTGTTATCACAGCGACAACGCCTGCGAGTTTCCGCGCTTCTGTTGCGTCTATGCTGAGAATCTTAGCGTGAGCGTGCTCACTTCGAAGTATCTTCCCAAACAGCATTCTGGGCAGCTGAATGTCTGACGGATAGCTGCTGTTTCCGGTGACTACCAGCGGAGACTCGAGCAAACTGTACGATTTTCCAATATGAAGAAAGTCTTCTTCCCTTGACTTTAGCTCCGGCTGCAGCGCCACTCGAGATCGTCCAAGGGTCAGTGCATAGTACAGATCCGTTTAAGCCTTTGCTTGTTTTTTACTTGGATCTGAGTTTGCACCGTTACGCGTTATCCCTGAAGAACGTGATTTTTTCAAGTAATTAGAGAAGAAAAGAGTCGCAAGATCAGGATTCAAGTCGTAATTCTGTTCTGCGAGTTAGGCAGCACCTCGCGGACAAGTGTTCTTAGAACCTGTTCCCTGTCCGGGCCCCAGGGGACAAACGCTAGTTCAGTGACACCGTCTATAGCCACCAGCTCCTCCACCCTCCGACGCACTTCATTTGGCTCACCAGCCAAAGCGTAGTGGTCAACCCAGTGCTCTGGAACTAGATTGCCGAGTTCAGAATCCATGTGGTGATAAAAGCTGTACTCCTTCTGTAGCCTTTCAGTAGCTAGACGATCCTCTTCACTGACTTGTTCTCCCTTGGCTATTTTTCTGGCAATACTGCTCATTGCGCTGCGCGCAACGTGAGCCTTGACTTGATTCCTTGCAAACACGCGATCCTCAGAAATGCTGCACGGGAGCCAGAGAGCAACTTGCAAGTCGCTTGTGTTGCGCCCTGCCTTTCGGGCTTCCTCTCGCATAATTGCAATCCTGGTATCCATATCTTGACGATTAGCTCCGAGTATCATTCCTTCAGCAATCCTTCCGGCTAGCCTGACGGTTGATACACCTGAGGTTGCGAGAAAGAATGGGATATTCCGCTCAGCAGCGCCGAAACGAATCTGGAATTCACGATCTTCGATCTTGGCAGGCTTTCCATTCATCAGATCGCGTAAAGTCGCTACTGACTCTCCAAGGGCCTTTGTGGTAACAGGTTTCAAGCCAAGGTTGCCGGGGCCGCTTGCACCGACTCCAAAGCCTATTCGCAATCTTTCGCCGACCAATTCGGCAAGAGAAATTAGGGCGCTAGCTGTCAAAGTCAAGTGTCTGACCTGTGAATGAGTCATGCCTGGTGATATCTTCACTCTATGAGTTGTGCTCGCGATCGCGCCAAGCATCACGTAGAGCTCCCTCCAAATGACGTGCGAATCTCCCACCCAAATGCCATCGTAACCCATCTCCTCGGCTCTTTTTGCAAGCGCGACTTCCTTGCGAGCATTTCCGATCGGGAATATCGCAACACTGAACTGGGCCGTACGAATCACTCTCGGCTTAGACTCAAATCAGCACTTCCATATGGGTTCCTGTTATCGCCCAGTGCCGCTGAGGCCCCGGTGCAAAGCATTCCATGTGGTCGTAAAGTGGCCATGTCAGATTCTAAGATTGCCGGCAGATTTCGGTCATCAATCGAGTCAGTTACGAATCGATGATTCTGGCCTTTAGCCAGCGAAACAAATACCCGCATTTCTTCTACAAAGAGACCTTGAAAACAAATTATCCAGTATAACCATCCCCGAACCCCAGCTCGAAAGCAGCCCACGCACCGGCAACTCTTCCAGAAAATATCGACGGACCAAGCATTGTACCCTCAAGCGCGACGTTACCATTGATGTGTCCTCCCGCCATACCTGCTACCTCTCCAGCCGCATACAGTGATTGAATCGGGTCTCGCTGTCTAGTGAGGACGCGGCATTTTAGATCCGTTGAGACGCCGCCCAGATTTTTCCTAGTGGTTGGAAAGAATTGGACCGCGTAGAACGGTGCCCTGTTTATCTCTATCATGGACTCCAACCGCTTGCCAAAATCTGGGTCTTCGCTGAATCCATCTCTGATGTATGAGTTGTACTTGTCCACAGTCTCGCAAAGTTTGTTTTCATCAACACCAATGCTTGTAGCCAAACCTTTGACGGTAGAACTCTTTTTTATGTACGCCGAATTTTCCAACAGTTCGAGAACCTTTCGCGGAATCACCCTGTCACCATCCTTGTACTGCGGATCGGCAATCTCGACACTTTGTGCCATCAAAGAATCGATTATCGCCCAGGCGGTCGGAGGACTTTGATTGAGTAGTGCTGGCGTCCCTGTTGCTCCGCCGCCAAAGAGCTCGTTGTGGAACCTCTCGCCACTTGAGTTGACCCAAATTGATCTTTTGATGCCCCTTACTGCCAGGCCTCTATTCCCTTCAGGATCAAGAGGGTCTGGAGTTCCGTAGGCGTAGACCCATAACT
>JBOGRL010000401.1:0-4344 GCA_050749505.1 Nitrososphaerales archaeon | reverse complement strand
TAATTCGGAACAAGACATTGAAGCAGTATATTCCATGATTTTTTGTTTTGAACTGGGATTTTAGATCCATCAAACGGCGGCTGATTCTTATGGTATTCTAAATTAGTTTTTTTCAGCACCTTAGAGCTCTTCAAGAATGATCCTGAATGCCTGAGGGCTCTCGACTGGTTTTCACGGTTCTCTATTGGAGACTAGTTCCCTCGAAACAATCATTCATGGATTTGCTGTACTAGTCCCAGAGATCATATTGGAGATCCCACTGTCGATATATAGAACGATTGTGTAACCAAAAGTATCAAAATTGTCCAGAGTCATCAATGAACAATGTACAGAGGAAACTCTGCTCAAATGCGTAGATTCTGGGCTAGATGTTTTCGGGAATACTGTCAAAAATGTGATTTACTGGAGGTTTAAGGCCGCGTTCAATCTTGACCGCAAAGATATCGTGAACAAGCCAGAAATGTTCTGCGAGTGCCTAAGGAGTTTTTTCGGAGAGAGAGCCTTTAGCGTGGAGCAGGCCATCGTAGGTTCAATTCTCGGAACATTTCCTTTGGTCGATGTTAACTTGTCCGATAGCGCAACACGTGCGATAGCCGAGGCAAGGAAGAAAGTTAGGTCCTAAAGAATCAATCGGGGGTGAAAAATGAAAATGTTTGAAATGGTTCAATTGATACTCATGATAGCGGCTGGCTCTACACTCATTTTCGGCACAATAGCGATCTGGGTTCTCATGGGCTTTTACTCTGCGAGGATACTCAGGAGCTTTCGCGGAGGAGTGCTGAGCAAAGGATGGAAATACATCTGCATTGCCGTGCCCTTCTTCATAATTGGACAGCTGTCTACAGGAATGAGTGATTCTGGTTCGATCGCATCGATGCAACAGGAGATTCTCGCGGCACTGGGTACCTCGCTCTCCGCAATCGGTGGGCTAATGGTTGTCGTAGGCTTCAGAGCCCAGTACAACGCATGGCATCCGAAGGAAATAAAGATCGCATCGGCTCAAGATACGACGACAACTCAGCGGGTTGTGAGTTAACCCGCCTGAGGAGTCTGGTATTCAAGCTGATGATCGATAGTTCAGAGATGCGTGGAGGGTTTCCTTAGATCTTTCTTACGAGGGCTACGATATAGAGACGTTGAAACCATTTCAAAACCCCGAGAAAAATTATGAAACGAAACGCGCGATGACTTGAGACAGAAGACAACCGTTCGAGTTCGAGCCACGCCTGCTTATTGCGCGGATGAACATTTCCTTTTTTGATAACTTGGGAACAATTATGATATCGAGATTCTTTTCAAAAATTGCGATTATTCGATATGCTCTCCTTTCACACATTCGTACTTTTCGAACATTTTTTTACTATGAGGGTCGCGAACGCGCTCTATTTCTTCTCCAGTCGTCTTTATCGATATCTTCTGGAGGAGGTGGGGCAGAGGGCTTGCATGCCGATGCTAGAACAAATCCGGTCAATTAGCCGATGCTAACGAAACTACAGTGTCTTTTATTCGAAGAGTTTGTTTGCGGAGTCCCAATCCAACTGGCATATAGCTTGCACTTGGACGCAACCGAACGATCAAGACATTTTCATGATTCTGACAGATGACTACTTTCCAGTCGGGGGTAGCTAGACTTCAAAGTGGATAATCCTGCTACTGGGCTTTTCTGAATCGAGCGGAACGAACTCATTGATTTAAGCTCTCTTTAATGAGGATAACTCTTTCCGCTTTAGCATGATTTTATCAGCTCACGTTCCGAAGCTTAAACTCGCAATAAGCGTCTCCCTTCGCCAAGCATTTTTCTTCCACGCATGTAAATTTCTTATTGAGTAACACCTGTGATGCGCCCGCGATAATTCCCGCCATCAGATAACATTCGACCTTTCCAGTCTTTCCGAACGAAGTAGCAAAAAAACTATCTTCGAGTCTTACAGCAGGTTCGCCCCGTATTCCGGATAATATCATCTTGAGGAATGGCGTATTGAAGACGCCGTAACCATGGCTCTTCCCAAGCTCTATGAAATCTTTGATGACTTCGAACCTTGAAACTCCCATCTCTTTCATATTCCTCCCCATGAGCTCTCCGTAACCAAGACCCATATCATAGAGGATGACCGATGCACCGCTCTGGAAGGACGAATATAATTTCGACGCCAGCGCTTTGTAAAACTCCTCATCTATTACCATCACCCGAAGTTTCAAGAACGGATCCTCGATGCGTCCAGGCTTAGTTGCGGATCTAACGAAGATGATTTCATCTTTACTTGCTAGAACCAAATAGGTTTCACTAGAATCATATAGAGAGAGGATTCTCGGGTCTTGAAGATGGAGAATCGATAGAATTCTCCCAATTTTCATAAAAATACGTTATTGTTTCGGGATCAGTACTACTGATACAATTCCAAACAAACTGCTTTTGTGAATCTTTGGTATGCTCCCTCTAGTGCCGTGGCCAGATAGGTCGTTGGTATTGTCAAGTGAAATGCGAGCACGATCTGGCGGAGAAAACATCAACAACCTTTGTAGACGTGGCACTAGGTGTTTAATTTATGAAATATTCTCGCTCCGAACGCAAGAAATTTGCGCTTTCAAGTATCGGAGGAGCATTACCCATGCGATGGAATGATTATCTCTCGCTATTGTGGACTGCCCTTTTGAACGCTTGCATAAAATTAACCTTTAAGGACAATAGCCGTTTTTTGAACCAATCAGGAGATCGGAATCAGAGAGAGTAACCAGCTCTCAAATCGAATTGTTATTGGAGAGTTACACCCCGCATTTTATGAGAAATCAAGCTCCAAATCCAGAACTTAAATTGGGATTGAGAAGAAAACATCGCCGCGCCGTTCGACTATTCAAAAGATTCATGAAGTCCAAGTATATCTTCGACTGGGGAATAGTGAAAAATTAATTGAGCGCAGATGTCCTCGGCTCTACGCGACACGAGGCCATCGTGCCTAGAGGAATCTGCAATAATAACGCAGCCAACTTTGACGATTTCACAAATAATTCGTTCGCAGAGATCCCTGAACAGGCATCACTAAGAAACTGATATAATACTTGATTGGAATTTTTACCAGATGGTTATTATTTCCATTCCAAGAGGAAGTGGCTGAGCAAACTATGAGAAGGTTTGTATTCATATGTTCAATCGTTAGTTTCAAGCACCCTTTCGCAGATCCTTTTCCTTCGCTGAAGACTTTTTCCAATTCTATCCATTATCCCAATTCTATCCATTATCCCAATTCTTGGCTTACATTCTCTCTTTAAACCGCATATGATTTAATTAATTCTTGCTAGAAAAAGGGTACATGTAAGTAGTTTTCTAGGAAGATGAGATGAGACCAATTCTTTGGACTTTGAAATCATAGCTAAAGGATTCGAGGAGATGACCCACACGTCTTCTAGAATTGAATTGACTTCAATCTTGGTTGAAGTTATTAGAAAAACTCCACAACCACTTATCTCTAGAGTCACATATTTGACTCAAGGTAAGCTCTTTCCTGATTTCATGGGAATCGAAATTGGAATGGCGGAAAAGAACGCCGCCAAGGCTATCGAGAAGGCATTCGGCGCAGATCAGAGGAAAATTCAGGAACTTATGAGAAAGATGGGTGATCTCGGGAACGTGGCTGCGACGCTTTCTTCCACCAAGTCTGCAACGCTTTTCTCTTCAGTGCCGCTGACTGTACAGAGGGTCTACTCTACCCTTGAAGAAATTGCAAAAACTACCGGTTCCGGCTCGTCGATCGGACGAATGAACAAGCTCGCTATGCTACTCAACTCTGCGACGAGCTTGGAGGCAAAATTCCTGATTAGATTTGTGACGGGAAAGTTGAGGCTTGGCGTTGCTGACTTTACGGTACTCGATGCGCTGGCGGTAGCATTCACCGAAGATAAAAAAAATCGTGAGAAACTTGAGAACGCTTACAATCTCACAAACGATCTCGGTTACGTAGCAGAACTGATTGCGCGAGAAGGGATGAGGGCTGTCGAAAAGGTCGGGGTAACGCCGGGCAAGCCTGTAAGACCGATGCTAGCTGAACGCATGGAAACTGCAGAGTTAATCATCGAAAAGATGAACTCTGATGCAGCTGCAGAGTTCAAACTCGATGGCGAAAGGGTACAAGCTCACAAGACAAAGAACGGTGAGATCACGCTCTTTTCAAGAAGGCTGGAGCAAATAACTTCTCAATATTCAGATGTTGTAGAAACTCTAAGGGGTTTTCCTTCAAAGAATTTCATAGTTGAAGGCGAGGTCGTTGCAATCGATAGGCACGGAAAGTATCTTCCGTTTCAGGAGCTGATGCACAGGAGGAGAAAGTACGAAATCGAGCAGGCTATGAG
>JBOGRL010000400.1:0-3575 GCA_050749505.1 Nitrososphaerales archaeon | reverse complement strand
GAGTATTGCTTGTTCAACAGTCTGAAACGATCCTGCATCTCCACTTGATGGGCTCATAGATCCGATCAGCGCACCGATGATTAGCAAAACAAGGTCTGTTGTGAAGGCATAGATTAGACCCGAAACTGTCATTAGCAAAGCAGTTAAAATCAGAAATTTCCTTCGGCCCAATTTATCGGCATAGATGCTCGCGAGAATCGTAAAGAAAGCTCCGCCTGCAAGGATTAAACTTATGATTACGCCATCAACAAAGATGTTGAAACCGATTATGTTGAGATAAATGAACAGTAGAACGCTGAGGAACCCATAGCCAAACGCACGTACTCCTCTTGCGGCAAATATGAGCTTGCCGTCACTGTTTAGCCAGGAAAAAGTAAGCAACTGTATCTCAATTGATTGTTTGTTCCTATATTTGCGATGAAATTTAAGGAATTGTAATTTTTGAACCAGATACGGAGTCAAAAATCCACGCTGCGCAAGTGGTAAAACGAGATTCAAACAAGTTTTTTCTCGAAACTTCACGTGTCTGAGAAAGCTTAACTATGCCTATGCGCTTACGAGCCAAAAGCCGAGTCATCGAAGTGAATAAACCCCAGTTTGCGATAGTGGTAATAATTCTGTTGGTAGTTGCATCAGCCTCGGCACTTTACCTTGGTCTGGGCCACTATAAGACTCCCAGTTCAACTTTGACCACGCCAACGACGATGACCGCCGGGAATAATTATACCATCAGGATAACAGACAGCATGGCTCTTCCCAGTGTGGGCGAGCGCTTTGATCACATGTCAATTGACATCCCCGCTCAGCTGGTTTTTATCGCGGCGAGGGGCAACAATTCTGTCTATGTCGCGAATCTCGTCACGGAAGGCATAGAGCGCATAATCACGGGTCTGAACGAACCCCAAGGAGTCTATTACGTTCAACAATACGACAAACTCTACGTAAGTAATGGGGGAGACGGAACAGTAGATGTCTTCGATGCGAGCAACTACCACCTCCTCAAAGTTCTCAATTTTTCTGGAGATGCAGACAACATTCGATACGATTCAAGCTCCGGACTCCTCTATGTAGGATACGGTGAAGAGAATCAGAGCGGCATCGGAATCATCAATGCAATGTCGGATAAAGTCGTAGGGAATATTCCACTCAACGGGCATCCTGAAGCGTTTTCATTGGAGCAGAACGGCACGAGCATCTTTGTCAATGTTCCAACCGCTAATGCGATCGAAGTCGCCAGTAAAGTGAACCGGACCGTCATAGCTTCGTGGCCCCTGACAAATGCGACTGAGAATTTTCCGATGGCTTTGGACGAAAAGAATAATCGGCTGTTTGTGGGCTTTGGACTCCCTCCTATCTTGAGCGTTTATGACACTAATACTGGCAAAGTAGTTTCTGACATAAATATTTCAAGCGCCGCGGATGACATTTACTTTGATCCCATCACGAAACTTGTTTTCGTTTCCTGCAGTACTGGCTACCTTGACGTAATCAAACAGCAAGACGCTGATTCCTATCGACCATTGATCACTCTGCCAACGGGACCCCTCGCCAGGACTTCTCTTTTCTATCCAGAACAGGAGGAATTGTTCGTAGCCGTGCCTCAACATGATGGCTTGTCCGCTCTACTGTTGACCTTCTCGATCCGAAATTACTAATCCCGCAAAAAAGAGTGAGACATTTTCATCGTGCCAGCTCTTTCCAAACCCGTCCTGGTCGCCATGATTCTTCTAATATTGGTTGCATCATCGCTGGTCGTGTTTTTTGCCCTCGAAGCACGAGGAAACCCGCCACCGAATACATCCTCCAGTTCGACCGGAACTGAACCCGGCCAGATCATTACTGCTCTCGCGTATCAGCACTGGACCAGCATAGGAGCGAAGAATATCAGTTCCATCATGTCCCAGTACACAGCTCACTACGAAGCAGTGTGGTTCTTCATCAACGGTACTACTTCGATCGGTCCGACAAACGGAAGGTACGATTGTAACATGCCCAGAGGAGTCGACAACTGTAACTTCTTCCCGGAAGTTGCGTGGCAGACATTCTTTAACAAGACTTCTTGGACAAGCTATTCCATCTGCAATTTCAGTCTGACGGTTGGAATAGACCAAAGGGCGGTGGTCACGGCTACTCTGTGGTATTTCTTGACCGGTCGGAACGAGACGCTGAGAGTTCCATACGATATGGATTTCGAATACTTCAATGGCACCTGGGCTGTCCTGCGCGACTGGGTCGGACTCGAACAGAATCCGGCAACAGTCATCCAGGGTCTGATCAGCCCCGCGTGCGAATCTACGAGCGCCTAGCTTGCAAGTCTAGAATTACCGTTCAGAGGCTGAGGTTAAAACCTAGTTGAGACTCCTTGCAGGATACGGAAAAAGGATGCTAGTCACGAAAGGACTATTGAGGCCTTGCTTTTTTCACCAGTCATTGGAAACGCAAAAATTGGGCAACTGTCATGAGGGAACATACTCGACGTTCGTCGAGAAGAAGGGCTCACTGCCCTAACACCGTAGATAGAGACATTATAGCTGCCGTCTCCCCTCCCCCTAGGGGGGTCTCCTATTGTTTTCAATGACTTTTTGCATGAAACAAATTGAAATGTTACAATTTTTGCATGATGGCTCCAAAAGCAATAGTTAGGGCAGAAGCAAAATCGAAACCATGCGCTGCGGCTCGTTTCAAAGTCTTGGATGGAAAAAACAGATCTCGAAGGAAAAAGAATGCCAAAAAACAAGGTACTTTCCCAAATCGAGTGTCAGTTTGACTCAGCGCAGATCTTTGCTGGACGGGCCACGCAGCCTTGCAAACAATCGCAGGATTTCTTGGGGTTTTGATTGAGACTTGAACGGTTCCGATATTCTCTTTCCGGCTGAGCAAAGAAGGAACTTTGACGAGAAAACAATGTCTTGCAGAGGGCGGTTTTCTGATTCACATTCTCTAACGCCTAATCTTGAAGAGGATTGCTACAAAAAAAGGACAAAACAAAGCGAGTCACCAGGACAAATTCCAATGGTCGGCTACGAGAGAAGGCGATTGCAAGTTTGACCTTCAAGAAAAGCATGGTCAGCTCTACCCGCCAAGATCAGAATATTTTTGATTGAGATCAGAACGGAATGCTTTTTAACGCTCCGTGAAATAGTTGTTTTCGAGCTTGCATGAGGCGAACTGGTGACTCAGTTTGGCGAAAGCCAATTAAGGGAAATTCTCCCGCGTAATCCGACTAGGCTAGCCTTCTCTTTCGAGCAACTTCATCTAAAAACTCCAGCGCTGAAAACCTTTGCGAACTTGAGGAAATCTTACGACCATACCTGCATCCTCGAGTCGGCGACAGGTGCGGAGCGACTGGCCGAACTCTCGATCATTGTTTTTGATCCGTACTGCATTCTAACTTCGGACGGGGATCAAATTCGGATCGAAGATCGGCGCAGCTCCAGCGATGTAATGGTACTCGAAGCAAAAAATAGCGATCCTCTGCTGACGGTCAGACAAATCGTCAGATCGACCCCGGCAAGGGATACGCAGTTCAGGTTCATCGGCGGCGCAGTTGGATTCTTAGGCTACGACGCGATGAG
>JBOGRL010000399.1:0-4650 GCA_050749505.1 Nitrososphaerales archaeon | reverse complement strand
CTGGGGTTCACTGAAAATCGCTCCACGAGTCCACTTTGACGAAAACGACATCTATGATTACCAATACAGACTGGCGAATGCGTTCTCCCTCATAGACAGGTCGACGAAAATTTCGTCAAGAGACAAGGACTTGATTCGGGGCTTTGATAAGGTACTTCAAGCCACAAACGTTAGCATCGGCCGCAGGGCAAAGTACCTCTTTCACTTAAAGACAATAGGCGAGAACATCGGTCTTCCATTTGAGAGTGCGAACCGCAAAGACATTGAGAACTTTATCGGCTCTTGGCTCTATACGCAGGGTTACAAAGCTCAGACTCGTAACGACTACGTAATCATCCTAAAGCGGTTCTATAAGTTCCTTCGCACCGGTTCAGTTGACAGGGAAGAACCTTTTCCGGTAGAAGTTAGATTTCTCAAAAGCACAATCAAGGCAAACGAAAGGGAACTTCCGGAATTTCTCACACCGCGTGATGTTGAGTCTATGATCAAGGTCTCTAGCAATCAGCGGGACAGAGCTATGCTCTCCGTAGGTTTTGAAGCAGGACTGAGAGCGAGCGAGCTTCTCTTGCTGAGTATCGGAGACGCAAGCTTCGATGATATGGGGGCAGTAATCACGGTGAGGCATGGAAAAACTGGCTCAAGAAGAGTGCGATTGATTTCGTCGGCCCCAGTTCTAGCACAGTTCATAGAGACACACCCTAGAAAGCATGACCCATCGGCACCACTTTGGCCCACGGAGGCGACAAATCATCGCTATAAGAGAATGTCTTGGTTGGCATGGAGCAGAAGACTAAAACAAATAGCAAGCGATGCAAGATTACCAAAGCGCAAGATTCACAATCACATGCTTCGCCACGGTTCCGCAACTGAATCTGCTAAAATCTTGAAGGACTCTGAATTGAAGGTCAGATACGGTTGGTCGATGACCTCCAAGATGGCTGCAGTCTACGTGCATCTTTCCAGTCAAGACTTGGATGCAAAGCTATCCCAGGCCTACAGTGGCAGAGAATTAAGGCCCACCAAACCAGAGTTTTCACCGATAAAGTGCATTCGCTGCGGAGAAAATAACACTCCAGCCACCAGATTCTGCCAAAAGTGCGGCAGCCCTCTTAATCCTGACGAGATAGAAAAGTCGAGACTCGAACCCCAGATGATTCAGAACAAACTTGACCTACTAGAAAAAACAGTTTCACAGATGATATCCAACGGCAAAAAACTAGAAAACAGAAAGTAGGAAAGAAACTATTGTCCCCCTCAAACGGTTGACATCCCATGCAGGGCCAGAAGAGTACTAATGTAGGGCTGGCGACAACAGGAGTGCACTTTTTGTACATCAAGAAAAATCTGGCTATCGAGTGCATGCATGGATGAAGCTCGTCGTGACTGAGAAGCAAAGGATGGGGCAGCTCATCGCTTCCGCGCTGGGACAGTACAGAACGAAAGCAGTAGGAGGTCAAGGAAAGAGGAAAATCACTTCCTACGAAGTCCTAGACTACGTCATCGTGCCTCTCAGTGGGCACATCATGAACTACGTGACTCCAAAGGAGCTCGAAAGATGGACGCACGCTTCCGTCGATGCGATACTCAACGATGCAAAAAGCTTGGTGAAGGTTCTCCGTGGGAGCGGATACTCTCAAGCCCTGCGAAACCTTGCCCTAAACGCATCGGAGGTGATAATCGCGACCGATTCAGACGACGAGGGTGAAAACATAGGTCTCGAAGTCTTGGAGATACTTCGTGGAATTCAGAGGCCGGTCAGAAGACTCTGGCTGACCACGACAGTTTCCTCGGACATCCGCGAATCCTTTTCGCGTTTGAGGCAGTTCAATTACAACCTCGCATTATCAGTAGAGGCAAGGCGCAAGGTCGATGCAATCGTAGGCTTCTCAGCGACTCGAGAAATCACACTTTCGCTCAAGTACAAAGTAGGGAAGGGAGTTCTATCATTTGGTAGAGTGCAGACCACCACGCTTTTACTGGTGGTGGAGAGGGAGCGTGAGATAACAAATTTCGTTCCCAAACCTTACTGGGAAATCACTGCGAAAGTAAAGAACACCACATTCGTCCATCAATCCTCTCCATTCTCTGACAGAGCCAAAGCATACGAGACTTTCGAGAAGGTGAGGAACGCCAAGCAGTTTGTTTGTTCAAATGTCAGAGAGGAGACCAGTTTGGTTCAGCCACCAAAACCCATGAACACTTCAGATATGCTAAAGGCGGGCTCCTCATTTCTTCACCTCTCTCCTTCGAAAGTACTCGCTCTCGCGGAGGAGCTCTATCTTTCATCCATCATCACATATCCGAGAGTCGACAACCAGACTTACAACCAATCCTTCAGCCACAGGGAGAACCTGCAAAAGCTCTCTTCTGGAAACAATTTCAAGGATTACGCATCAATGCTGCTCCAAAAGAATCTCACAACGCCGACACGTGGAAGGTTCTCCGAGGACCACGAGCCCATAACGCCCATTGCTTCCATTACAGAGTACCCGAAGAATCCTTTGGCTTTTCGTCTCTACGAGCTGATTTTGAGGCACTACCTGTCCATATTCGGACCTCCCGCAAAGTTCGTTGATACAACAGTTGATGGCTCGATTCAAAGTGAACCGTTTAGGGCAGAAGGAAGGAAATTACTCGATCGTGGCTTCTACTCTGTGTATTATTATCCTCCCAAGGAGAAGGTGATGATTGACGCCTTTCATGCGAACACAACTTATCTGGTGGAACGAGTAGACATACTTGAGAAGAAGACAGAGCCACCACCACGCTACTCCAACTCAACTCTTCTTGCTGAGATGGAGCGAGTGGGAATAGGCACCAAATCGACTAGACCCACCATGATCGAGACTCTGAAAGACAGGCAATACGTGCGGATTAACAGGGACACAATCTATCCCATGGAGAAGGGAATGAAACTGATCGAATACATAGAGATGCCATGGGGAAACTACATCTCCCCGAAGTTCACTTCGAGAGTGGAGGAAGAGATGGACAAGGTCGCTCGTGGCGAGAAAAATTGGGAAGAATTGGTCTCTTCCGAGAAAAAAACATTTGCGGAAGCAGTTGCCACATTCAGGCAGATCAAAGGCTAGAAACAGCAGAAATCAATCCTATCAATCTTCTGCAAATCAATCAGGACAGCGGCAGATAGCCAAGTTTTTTATTTTCCCCGTTCTTGCTCGCCGAAATAGCAATCTTCGACTTCTTTCTTCGCCTCGAACTGGTACCAACTTCGGAGGTCTCTCTAGAAATGATTTCCACGAGCCTAGCCTCCTCCTTCTGACTTGATTTTCTGAGGAGTCTGCCAAGCCGCTGGATGAACTCTCTGGAGCTTCCACTGCCGCTGAGTATGACGCCCAGCGAAGCTTCTGGGACATCTATCCCTTCGTCCAGAACTTTGGAGGTGACAACCGCTCTGTATACGCCCGAATTGAACTTTTCAAGAACTCCGTGCCTTTCGTCTTTGTTTGTTGTGTGAGTGATGAATGGAATAAGGAACCTTTCCGATATCCTGTAGACAAGGTCGTTGTGCTGAGTGAATATCAGTACCCTCTCCTCTGGGTTGTCCAGTAGAATCTTTTCAAGTTCATTTATTTTGGACTCGGAGTTGAAGGCGATGTTCATAGATCTATTCCTTGCGAGAAGAGCCTTCCTCGCCTCCGGCTCTCTTGCACTCCTCATTATGAACCTGCGAAATGACATCGGAGTAAACAATCTGATCCTTTTTTTCTCAAGATAATCGGTGAACACTTTGTGCTCCCTCTCATACTCCTTCATCTCTTCTTCAGTCAGATCGACAACTATCCTGTCGACACGAAAGTTTGAGAGGTAGCTTCCGGCGAGATCCTTTGGCTCTAATCTGAAGACCACGCCGCCAATCAGGCGAGGTATCTCCTTGTGTAGCATATCCTCCCTCTCCAGAGTGGCCGTCAGCCCCATCCTGTACGGAGCCGAAAACATCTCAGCAATCTGCCTGTACCCTTCAGAGGCTATGTGGTGGACTTCGTCAGCGATGATGAAAGAGAAGTTGGCCCCTATCTCGGGTGCTCTGATGAAAGCGGAGTCGTAGGTTGAAACGGTCACCGCGGTAAGATTGCTCTCACCGCCGCCCAGAACTCCTGCCTTGATGCTGAGCTCCTTCTCTATCCTCTTTCGCCACTGCTCAAGAAGATCAAGCGTGGGCACTATAATTAGAGCGGGTTGGTTTACCAATTCAATTGCCTTGATTGCGATTACTGTTTTTCCAGCTCCGGTTGGAAGGACTATGGTTCCTCTTTTTCCCGTTTTTTCCCAGGAGCTGAGAGCTTTCTTCTGATACCCCCTCAGTTTGACAGTCTATATACATTCGAGATGAGGACACGGGATCAAATGACCGACCACGTTATCTTGAAACTCCAGGTCGCTTTGCTTGAAATAATCAAGCATGTCTCTGTAAAAGATGGCCGGAGCCCTGAATGCCCCTATCCTCTCATCCCAGATCGTGTTTGGGATTCTGTGACTGCCCCTTACCACTATTGTACCTTTGTCGAAGGAAATGCTCGTTGTTGTGGTAGACAATCCCTTCCACTTGTTCATTTGTTCCGTTAAGAATCTTCCTTACTTTCCTTTCGAAATCCATATCTTCACTGGCAGCCAATTCGAGTTTGATGC
>JBOGRL010000398.1:0-3210 GCA_050749505.1 Nitrososphaerales archaeon | reverse complement strand
GGGGTACGGCTGCACAACATGCATTGGAAACAGCGGGCCGCTTCCTGAGCCGGTTGCGGACGCAATCAGGGCGAATAACCTGACCACAGCCGCAGTCCTTTCTGGGAATAGGAACTTTGAGGCGAGGATTCATCAAGACATAAGAGCAAACTTTCTCATGTCGCCGCCTCTCGTGGTAGCCTTTGCCCTCGCCGGAAGCGTAACGAAGGATCTCACCAGGGAGCCGCTGGGCGAGGACAGAGACGGCCATCCAGTGTATCTGAACGACTTGTGGCCATCAAACAAACAAGTTTCGGATAACCTGACATCGATAAGCACCGAGATGTTCCGGAGCAAGTATGCGCAGGTCTACGATCAAAACTCGGAATGGAACAAGCTCGACGCACCCACAGGGTTAGAATACGCGTGGGATGAAAACAGCACGTACATCCAGCAGCCTCCGTATTTCATAGATTATCAGAAAAAGCTCGGCCGAGGAGAGCAAGAGAAGATCCAGGACATTGTGCTGGCAAGGCCGCTTTTGATTCTGGGAGATTACGTGACGACCGACCACATCTCGCCGGCGGGGGCATTCAGTTCCAAGTCGGTGGCCGGAAAATACCTGCTGTCCAAGGGAGTGAGGGAAGAGGAGTTCAATACTTACGGTTCACGGAGGGGAAATCACCTGGTCATGATAAGAGGAACGTTTGCAAATCCGAGAATCAAGAACCTGATCCTCGGAGGCTCGGCGGAGGGAGCGCAAACGAGGCACTTTCCGGATGGCGAAACAATGCCGATCTACCACGCGTCGATGAAATACCAGGGCGAAAACGTTCCACTGGTAGTGATCGCAGGCAAGGGATTCGGAACTGGCAGTTCGCGCGACTGGGCAGCAAAGGGCCAAAAACTGCTGGGAGTCAAGGCGGTCTTGGCAGAGAGCTTTGAGCGAATCCACAGGAGCAACCTGATCGGAATGGGCGTGCTTCCGCTCCAGTTCAAGCTGGGGGTCAGCGCAAAGACTCTGGGTCTTGACGGGAGCGAAACCTATGACGTGAGCGAGATCGCGCGTGCTGTCGAAGAGGATGCTAGCGCGAAACTGACCGTGACGCGGAAGGATGGGGAAAAGGTTCTGACCGAGCTGATTGTGAGGATAGATTCTACAATGGAGAGGGAGTGCTTCATGAGCGGCGGCATCTTGGACTATGTACTCCAAAAGATAGTAAAGGCAAAAAGGTAGCGGAGCCCTACGGACTGCTCTCTTCTTTCTTCTTCTTCTGCTTCTTTTTCCTCTCAGACGGCCTCTCTGGCTTGTTATCGTCAAAGTTTTCCTGAATCTCTTCAGGGGGGTCTGCTGCCTTTGCAGCTGCCACTTGCCTGAGCTGGGTGAGCTGGAGCGCGAGTTCAGCTACCTGCTTTCCCTTTTGGGTCACGACATATTGCGTGACGTATCGCAAACCAAGTAATTTCGGCTTTGGTTCGAGCAGGCCCTCGTTTATCAACTGATGGAGTGCCCGGCTGGCCGAACTGCTACTCTTGCAGGCTTTGGTCGCTTCTGTGTAGCTCACGACCCGAGCGTTCTTCTTTGCGATGTAGGCGAGAAGCGCAATATCCGTTACTGGATGACGCATGCTTTGAGGAAGCAAAGCATTAGATCAATATATGAAGAAATCGAATTTCAACTCTAACCCTTCCAGAGGTCGATTCCAAACCCGGCAATCCACAAAACCGGAAATGCGTAGAAGATCGCTCCGATGTGAGGTGCATGAAACACGAATATGTTTATGATGTTATTCCAAATGTCACCCGTGCTCAAAAAGGGTATGGTGAGTCCGATCACTCCTGCGAGAATGAATCCCCAGGATGATCAGAATCGCAGACATTACTCCTTTTTTCGCCGCAACCCCGAAAAGCAAACCGTCGACAAACAGCCAGCAAAACTATCGAAATGATAGAATTAAAGTCTGAAGGTACAATGCTCAATTTTTTTTGTGGCCGCGTTTTCTATGTTAAAAGCGCCGGCTATTAATCATTGGCAGGCATCTTGGATAAACTACGACTGTTCAAAAAACAAATTACTCGCGCGCGGCACTCGAGTTAGGTACGTCGACACAAGTATTATACGCCTAAAAGAGTTATATACGTCTAACTTATCATTATGATTCTGCTACAACCGTTTGCAACCATCTATCGTGGCGCCTGAAAAAGGAAAAAAGCGGACCAAGTCGATCCGCGAATTTTTCGTGTACATGGGTCCCGCGCTCATGGTTTCAATTGCATACATGGATCCGGGAAACTACGGGACTGACCTGCAGGCCGGCGCATCATTCAAGTTTGGGCTCGTCTGGGCAGTCTGGCTTGCTTCAGGCATGGCCATGCTTCTCCAATACCTTTCCGGAAAACTCGGAATCGCATCAGGCCGCTCTCTTGCAGAGCTATTGAAGCAGTCGCTAAATCGGCGGGCGTTCATCATTCCATACTGGCTTTGCGCCGAGGCTGCTGCGGCGGCAACGGATCTTGCAGAGTATTTGGGAACTGTCATCGCTCTGAACCTGCTCTTCAATGTGCCGCTCCTTTACGCGGCAATCTTCGGAGCGTTTGATGTCCTCATCATAATGACTATGATGACCAGAAGATTTCGGGTTATCGAGCAATTCTTCATGTTCTTCACCAGCGTGCTCGTGTTTGGCTTTCTTTATCAGCTGCTGGTTATCAAGCCAAGCTTGGGCCAAGTCGCATACCATTCGGTTTTCATAGACTCGTCTCTGGGTTGCACCAATTTTGGATGTGGCTATTTGCTCGTCGTCGGAATAATCGGGGCGACAGTAATGCCGCACGCCTTGTTCGTGCACTCCTGGCTCACGAAGAACAAGATGGACTCGGGTCGAAGGAAGCTTGCAGCAAAGGAAGCCGGGACGGCTCCGGGCCACATCGTTTCCAGCGCCTCTGCAGAGATGAGACAGAGGACTCGAAGGCTGCACTTGTGGGAAACGGTCATATTCCTGACTATTGCAGCAGTTGTCAATGTGGGCATTCTTCTCGTGTGCACGTCGCTTGATCCGAACACGAGCACTATTTCGCGCGCAGTGTCGCAGCTCGATTCCATCTTCGCACCGATTGTAGGAACCGTTTTTGTTCTGACGCTTCTCGCGTCTGGCCTCATCGCATCTACTCTCGGGACAATTTCGGGTCAGGTAATCATGGAAGATATGGTCGGAAAGCACTGGAACATCT
>JBOGRL010000397.1:0-3461 GCA_050749505.1 Nitrososphaerales archaeon | reverse complement strand
GATCAAAAGGGCTGGATTTTCTCGACGTCGGAACAAGCGGCGGGATCTGGGGATTAAATGAGGGCTATAGCATGATGATCGGGGGAGATAACCAGGTGGTGGAGCGACTGCGTCCAATATTTGAAGCTCTGGCCCCAGCGCGTGACAAGGGTTGGGGGCGCGTCGGACCAACCGGAGCTGGTCACTTTGTGAAAATGGTGCACAATGGCATAGAGTATGGGATGATGGAAGCTCTCGCTGAGGGATTTGAGGTATTGAAGTCAAAGAAAGAGTTCGACCTGGACCTCCACCAGATAGCCGAAATTTGGAGACGAGGAAGCGTTGTGAGGTCTTGGTTACTCGATCTAGTTTCGGATTTGATGGCGAAAAATCAGGATCTTTACGATGTCAAAGGTTGGGTCGAGGACTCTGGCGAGGGAAGATGGACTGTTGCGGAAGCTTTCAATGAAAATGTTCCCTCTCCCGTAATTACGCTTTCCCTCATGCGGCGGATTGCTAGCCGGCAAGAAGAAAGTTACGCAGCTAAATTATTGGCTGGACTGCGTAATGAATTCGGCGGCCACGAAGTAAAGCGCGAATAAGAAATCCATTCCTGGCGCAATAGATGTTGTTGGTGCCGTGACTTTTTCTAGCCATGCAGACCAGAGCTGCTCCGATGCAAGCGAACAAACCAGGAGGAGAGAACATTGTAGCTGTGATCATATTCGGTGCTTCGGGTGATCTTACAAGCAGAAAAGTAGCGCCTGCTCTGAATAGTCTAAGGTCGAATGACCTTCTACCAGAAAGCACGGAAATAATAGGCATTGGGCGAAGCGAGTTTACGGATGAGCAATTTCGGGAGAAACTGCGCAGCGGCGTAGAAAAACATTCGAGAGCCAAAGCCCAGCTAGAACAGTGGAAGCAATTTTCTGAACATTTTTCCTATTTGAGAGGAAATTATGACGACCCACATACCTATCAAAAGCTCAACGACAAACTCTCTCATATTTCCAATCCAAAAAATGATAGTGAAGAAAGGAGCAAATCCTCATCAAAGGCCAGCATTGTTTTTTATTTGGCTACTCCACCTAATCTCTTCGAAACAATCGTGGATCAAATTGGAAAGGCTGGGCTCAGCCATTCATCCTCGGGGAAACGAAGCATATTGATCGAGAAACCCTATGGGAGAGACTATGACAGCGCCCGCTCACTCAGCAAGAAAATACATTCGGTCTTCAGGGAGGGACAAATTTACCGCATCGATCATTACCTTGGAAAAGACACAGTTCAAAACATCCTGACCTTCAGGTTTGCGAATACTATATTTGAGCCGCTATGGAACCGAAACTATATTGATCACATCCAAATCACGGTCGCAGAAAGCATAGGCGTTGAACATCGCGCTGGATATTACGATAAAGCAGGTGTTGCTCGTGACATGCTGCAAAATCATTTGCTTCAGCTAGTCGCCTTGAGCGCGATGGAGCCGCCTGTCGCCTTCAACGCAAAGGAGCTTCGCGATGAAAAAGTCAAGATTTTCAGGGCACTCAGATTGCCAAGAGCATCTTTTTCCTTCCCCGGCGGAGAAGATTTTTGCGTCTGGGGGCAGTACGAAGGGTACAGAGATGAGCAGGATGTTGGCGCGAACTCAAATACTCCGACCTTTGTGGCGCTGAAACTCTTTGTCAACAACTGGCGCTGGCAAGGTGTTCCATTCTTTCTTCGTACAGGAAAGAAGCTCAAGAAAAAGTGCTCTGAGATAATAGTCCAGTTTAAGCGCATGCCGTTGCTCCTCTTTCCAGAAGATGTTGACATTGCCCCGAATAAGATTGTGATTCGAATCCAACCAGACGAGGGACTCGAATTGAGATTTGAAGCAAAAAAACCTGGAATGGGAATGAGCACTGTTCCTGTCGAGATGAAATTCCAGTACGACAGGTCATTCGGTGAGCACGCACTGCCTGAAGCGTACGAGCACTTGCTCTTGGATTCAATGCAAGGTGATGCCTCGATGTTCTCTCGGAGCGACGCAATAGAACTGGCGTGGTCTTTTGTCGATCCAATTATTGAGAGTGTAGAAAAAGGCCGCTCCAAGGTATTCATCTACAAGGAGGGAAGTTGGGGGCCAGACAGAGCAGACACATTGATTGCGGATCAGGGGAGTGGCGGGTGGTACTTAGAATGAATGAAGTGCGTTCTCCCCATCAAAAATAATATCTTCTCATCAGCATTATTTGGGAGAAGCCGGGTGCAAAGTTTATTGCAATATTCTCCCGGTGCTGGGGGAATTTTTCCCTTGCACGAATAATCTACTCAGCAATAGCGCAGCCATGCGGATGCCTTCTTCCTGGTGATGCGGCAGACATGAAAACCACTTCACGGAAATCTGAACTGGAAAGATACTGCAATTGTTTCGATTTGTTTAACTGTTTACTAGGTCGTCATCCTCGTTTTCTGAAACTACCTTGTCATACAACCAATCTTAACAGTTGTTGAACAATCGAGTCTTTTTTCAATTTTCAAAGCCATTATTCCATGGGGCAAGATATTCCTCAACCCAAATGCCTTAGTGCAGCTCAAGTGAGGCTAGGTGCGGTGTATATTCACCGTTCCCTCGACCTACTATAAGCGTAGTAATACTATCAGTATAGTAGAACAATAATACAATCTGATTTCAAAGAATACATGCAAGTGTCATCAAATTTTGAGAAACATGTATATTCTACTTACTTTGTATTGAAAGGCATGATCAACTACAAGGTTCTTACAACAATATTTGTTGTTATAGCGATCGTACTGGCAGCTTCGACTGGTTACTTGATTGCGTTTCCGCCCAGTAGTTCGAGCCATGTGGGTGCAGCGACTACGACCACGGTTAGTACGCTTACCACGACAATTACTAGTACTTTTCCTCCTACCTCAAGCGGACAGTTTACGATCAATCTAGCTTACAAGGCAGGCATAGGATTCTATCTTACAAATGCTTCTGGATACACGCTATACTTCAGGGCGACCGATCCAGGGAATGGGTCAAGCACGTGCACAGGAGGCTGCGTATCTAATTGGCCACTCTTTAATGCAGGCACTGGAACACTCAAAGTACCTTCGGTATTGAATACCAGCAGCTTTGGCGTTGCTACAAGAGCTGATGGACAAAAGCAGACCACTTACAATGGTTATCCGCTTTACTACTATGTCGGCGACAAGTCTCCGGGGCAAATTACCGGACAGGAAAAGGGCAACTTTTACGCTTGTTGCAGTGTTGTCACCACAACTACGTCAAGCGCGACAAGCTCTAGTTCATCCAACGTTTCCTCTGCTGCCGTAGTCCAGGTCCAGATACCGAGCGGCACAAGTACTAATTCTAGTACTCAAGGCAACCTGGGATTTTATCCCAACAATATTACAGTAATAATCGGGTCCAACAATACTGTGATGTGGATGAACAATGATATTACGACGCACACAATTACCTCTTCAAG
>JBOGRL010000396.1:0-4012 GCA_050749505.1 Nitrososphaerales archaeon | reverse complement strand
GGTATATGCAGTAGAACTCGAATACGCCTGTGTATTTCACTATAAAAGATCCTGTTCCGGTTACGTTCCCCGCCGCACCCGTGACCGTGACGCCCGGTGAGTTATTCGTCGGTGCGGTTGTAAAGTTTTGTCCGGTCAGGTCGTTTGTTAGACCCGGAACTGAATCGTTGATCTGGAAGTTGTAGGGCGCGCCAATCGTAAAAGTGTGGGCGGCGCTATCATTCACGATGAACGTGATGTGGACAGTGTCCCCTTGCGCGACAATGATGTTGAAGGGAGTGAACCTGTCTTGTTCTGCCTGTGGCGACTTTTCCCACGTGACGGTAAAGTAGCGGGTAACGGGTGGCTGATTCAGTACGAAATTGCTACCGGCACTGGAGTTGTTGGACACGACTGTTGTGGTCGAGACCGATGGCGTCGGGTGGTCGGTCGTGATTGCGTCAGCGGCAATAGCTACCGCGCCGATAACTACGATTATCACTATGAGAATTGTAGTCGCGGCCACCATGCGACTTAACGCGACTCTGCTCCTACTCACTGTCAACGCTTACTACTCCACCACACTGCCTGGCGACCGATATTTAAGAGCTGGCAGTTCGTTTCTTTTCCCATCTTCCAACTTCTTTTCTCCACCGCCAAGTCTCCCCTAGGCTCGTCTCCTCTCTTCTCCTTTCCTTTATCCCTAAAGGTGTGCATGCTTCAATCCCGAATGTTACTCGGGAGCATGATTAATTTCCAGCCAGCTAAACCATCCCTCCACCAAGAGATAGTGATCAGGTACGAGTCAAACTCTCATCCCCCGGGAAATGAGCGAAAAGCAGAAGGTCGCGATTGCAAAGGTGGGCTGGAAGAAAATGCCGAGTTGCCCCTTTCTGGTTGTTGATGCGGATAGAAATTTCTACTGTGCCTATGACTTTGAGAATGAACTGCACGAGCAATCTAAGCTACTTGCGGATTCTCAACTTGAAGATATTGGATTTGATCAAGGATATGATGACGCGTTCCAAGCGGGACTCATTAGGAGACGTTGCTCCTTTGCTGAATGCCCCAAGCTGACACGAAGGCAAGAAAGGGCTACCTTCAGACGATTACATCCTAAGAGATAGAGAAAAATCCACAATTTTTTATTCGGAAAAATAGTTTCAATGCAGCTTCGTGGTTATGATGCTATGCCGCAAATTCTAGAGCCTCCGCAGCCACTTCGCGAGGAACATAACGAGATAATACAAGCGCTGATATTCTGTTCGGGGCTGCGTGGAAGCGTCAGCCGCACCCTAAAAGAACTCTTGGTTTCACTCTATCCACACTTTCACAGGGAAGAGCAACTTGTGATGCCTATCCTAGGACGATCCCTACATTTGCTCGAGACGAAAAGTCCCCCTGCTTGCAAGAGATCTCGGAATCTGAGAGAAAACTCAGGTCGGAATACGAATGGCTCTTCAAAGAGCGCAAGTTACTACGGCAGTCAATTGCAAGAGCTCTCAGAATTGCAAGGCGGGGGAAGAATGCGAAAGTAATTAATCTGCTTGAGGTGCTCTCGCACCACGCGGATATCGAAGAGCATTTACTTTATCCCGCGGCACTGCTGGCAGGCTTCACCGCAAGGTTACTTTTGGCCAACGAAGCTCAGACTATATTCGAATGATGATCGTCAAACTGCTGACGCGTTCTAGGTTGTTTGGCAACAGCTAGCAGTATTTTCTCATTCTATCATTCACGGAGCTACGTGCTTCAACACTGCTCCTTTGTGAATTGCTACGTGGTCTGTCTTGTCGCTCTTTATCAAGTATTGGGGATTTTCTTTGGAAGCGTGGTGCATATAGCCTTTGAACTCCGAGTCAGAGGTTACTTTCTCTATTATGACACCTCTGACCCGTCCAGCTTCAGAATTCCACTCGACGTGATCGCCTACTTTGAAGAATGATTTCTTTGCTGGCATTTCAGCTATTCACTTCGGCTCAGGACACCACTCGTTCGAATAACTTCTCTGAAACCCCGGTTATTCTAAAGTATCTGTCTCGTCCAAACTCTTCTATTATGCGCTTTGCCCTCTGGACGAGGTCGCTTTCTGATCCGTCCAGAGTCCAGAAAGGGAATACGAGCGCTTCTTCGCTAGAGTTGTGCGATTCTAGCGTGTCAGCGTAGAGCATTACTTTCTTTCGCATGGCTTCAACATCTCCTTCAGCAGTTCTGACTTTGATCTGCTCTCCGATCATGTCAATTAACTTATGATCAGCTTCTAATCGTGAAAGAGCTTTCACCAATTGTTGTCCATCTTCTTTAGGGGATGAAAGAATCTCTTTCAGCTTTGGGAATATGACTTCATCCTCTATCTTTGCATGGCAGTTTCTCACAAAATCTTCAACCTCAAAAATAGGGTCAGAATTGCCTTCGCGCACTGAGCGAAGCTGAACTCTGAGTGAAGCGTGTTCTGCCATCATAAGTTCGACTAAATTCAATTTTTCCCTCTAACCCAGATAATCCATAACCTGTTTCCTTCTAATTAGAGATTGCCCGAAACCATAAGGGACGGCTTTAGGGGAAAAATCCTGCAGAGTTCAAGTGGAGACTGCGACGAGCACAAAGATTAGCAGTTATCTGAATCACGTATGCTCGGATTCTTCTGCCCTAAGAGCAAGTGGAAAGACAATCTCTTCCTCTTCCCTGAAGTGCTGCCCGAGGTCAGTCACAAATTTCTTTATTTCACTTCGAGCTTCCGTTCTCGTAACGTTTGGAAGAGTTTTCAATCGCCTCTCAAGGAATTCTGAAATCCACCTGTGCTCCTGCATAATCCTGACTGACTCGGACGACTCTGCCTTTGCATCCTTCATTATGACACGCATTACCCTTGCTTCTTCCTCGACTGCGTGGCGAAGTATTTTTGTCGCAACTCCTTCAAGCAGATCGATTCCATCTGGAGGATTCTCTTCTGCAGCACGCTCGATCTCATCCAACTTTGGGGCAAGCTCCCTATGCTCTATGATCAGCCTCTCGACCATCTTCGGGATTGGCTCTGAGAAATCAATTTCCTTGTAGCTCAAAAAAAGAAATCGCCATTGAAACTAAGAAGAGTCTTCCGATTTATGGGTTGACTCTTCTTTTGTTTATCGCCTGAAAACTTTTCTCTCGCGTTCACGAATCAAGTCTAGAGTATGTGCATAATTAGATACCGCTAGGAAAGCGGGCAGGGCTGACAAAAGAGGTAAATATGATTCGAGTTTGACCTTATCCTCGTGCTGGAAGTCCGTCTGGTAGTTGACGCCCCGGAGAACTGGGTCAAGGACATGGAACGCGGTCACTCTGCCCTCATCAAGATAACCGACATCAGAAAGGGGTCTGCCCAGAGGGAACCTGTTCAGGAATTTGTTGACATCTCCTCCGCCACTTTAAGTGCAGATGATCTAGTGAAGAGCTTGGGGAGCTCGAGTGGCATACAAAAGATTGACTTGGTTCGGGTTAGCCCGCACAGGGTGATAGGTGCGATCACTACGGAACGGTGCCCAGTTTGTTCCACACTATCGGGGCTTAATTGCTCGCTGCTTTCGGCAAGTACGAGGGAAGACTCGAAGATGGATTGGAGGATACTCGTAAGTGGCGACGATATGCTCAAACAGTTGACATCCAGGCTCGATTCTCAAGGCGTGCGCTACGAAATAGCTGACATCGACAAGCTTGTGGAAAAGGAGGACCTCACCTCAAGGCAGGAACAGATAGTGAAGATGGCGCTTGAGATGGGCTACTTTGAGTTTCCAAAGAAGATAAGGCTCGTTGAGCTATCGAGAAGGTTTGGAATATCCGCGGGAACCCTTTCCGAAATCCTCAGGCGTGCAGAAAAGCACATCCTTGCGAAATACTTCCGCGAGCACTAGAAGCGGGGAATTTTTCCGCCAATGTGGTTCTCGGAAATCTTACAGGTAACGACATAGCTGTCTTGCTAAATTAATTCTCACAAAAAGGCATTCAAGATCTCACTCCTCACATGAGATAGATTCGACTGTATCTCTTGCTTCGA
>JBOGRL010000395.1:0-2707 GCA_050749505.1 Nitrososphaerales archaeon | reverse complement strand
CTCCCGGACCTAGTCGGTGCAGAGGAAGGGCAAGTAGTAACCAGGTTTCCACCCGAGCCAAATGGTCACATGCACATAGGCCACGCAAAAGCAGCTATCATAGGATTTGAGTACGCGAAGAGATATCAGGGGAGGTTCTTGCTCCGATTTGATGATACGAATCCGGCTGCTGAGAAAAAAGAGTACTATGCTGCATTTCTGGAATCTCTTGAATGGCTCGGAATTACTCCGAGCAAGATAAAGAACGCATCAGACGATATTCAAGAATTTTACGAATTAGCGGAGCAAATGATCAAGAATTCCAAGGCGTATGTGTGCGCCTGTCCTCAGGATGCAATGAGAAAAAATCGTGGTAGTGGTTTAGCTTGTGTCCACAGGTCACAAACTTTGGAACAAAACCTGTCTCTTTGGAGGGACATGATTTCTGGCAAGACTGAGAAAAATTCAGCCGTGTTGCGCTTCATGGGGGACATGAATAGTCTAAACACCACTATGCGCGACCCAGTGTTGTTCAGGGTTGTTGAAGAACCGCATCCGCTCAAGGGGAACAAGTATCGAATTTGGCCGACCTACGATTTTGACGGCGCGGTAGAAGATAGTTTGGACGGCGTGACTCATGCCATGCGTAGCAAGGAGTACGAGCTCAGGGACGAAACGTACTTTGCAATATTGGAAGCCCTGGGCCTAAGAAGGCCAACGATCGTTGAGTTTTCAAGGCTCGACCTGCAAAACACGACAGTTTCAAAGAGAAACCTGAGAAAATTGATAGAACAAGGAAGCGTAAGTGGCTGGGATGACCCCAGACTCCCGACCATCTCTGGGCTAAGACGCAGAGGCATTTTGCCTGAAGCGATTCGAGAATTCATTCTGAGCATGGGAGTTAGCAAGGTCGAGTCGCAACCGACATGGGACCTGCTTGAAAGCTTCAACAGAAAAGTTTTGGATCCCATTGCAAAAAGATATTTCTTTGTGGAGGACCCTGTTTTGCTAAAAATCGAGGGCGCTCCCAAAACTCAGGTCTCGCTCAGATTCCACCCGGACAAAGAAATGGGAGAACGGAAAATAGAAACAGATGGCAGATTCTTGATTTCTTCTGACGATGCAAAATTTCTCTCAGAAGGCGCGAAAATCAGGTTGATCGAAGCCTTCAATGTCGAAATAACGTCCATTGCCGAAGGTATCAAAGCGCGTTATCTTGGTGTAGAAACGGAGGAGAAAATGAGAAAAATTCAGTGGGTTGTCCCAGATCAAAGTGTTCCGCTGAAGGTTAAGGTCACAGGACCTCTCCTGATAAACGATGAATACAATCCCGCCAGCATGCGGGACGCGGATGGATCAATCGAATCCAGCGCCAAACAGATGAAGGTGGGCGAAATATTCCAGCTTGTTCGTTTCGGCTTTTGCAGGTTGGATTCTCCCGGCATCGCGATAATGACACACAAGTAGGGGACCGTGCCATTTGCGAAATCCCGGGTACTCATTGTTATCGAAGGATACAACTTATAAAAGGGGTGAAAAAATAGTGTTCTGGGCGAGTATAGAGATGAACCCATACCAAGTGTATGTCATTCAAACGTGCTTTTCGCTGAGGTCGGTTTGAAATTATGCCGAAATCGTATTTTGTAAAGTTCGAGACGCCGAAAGAGATCTCCGATGCTGCCTACGAGGCATTGAGGCAAGCAAAGCAAACGGGTAAGATAAGGAAAGGTACAAACGAGACGACAAAGGCTATCGAGCGCGGAATAGCAAAGCTTGTGATAATAGCAGAAGATGTGGAGCCACCCGAAGTGGTTGCGCACCTTCCGATCATCTGCGACGAGAGAAGCGTCCCCTTTGTCTTTGTGCCCACAAGAGCCAACATGGGACCGGCTCTTGGGATTGATGTAGGCGCGGCTTCTGCGTGCATAATTGAATCTGGTGACGCTCAACCGCTTATTGATCAGGTAGTGGCAGCTATTTCGAAATTGAAGACTCCCACTGCGGCAACCTAGAGTCAACCGGGAAGAGAAGATAATCTTCATAGAATTAGAAAATCAGGGGATGTTGTGTGAGCACAAGAGCAGAAGAGCGAGTAACTCCCGCCGAAATTATCCAGGTCGTCGGCAGAACTGGAGTTGCTGGCGAAATTACTCAGGTTAGAGTTAAACTTCTCGAAGGAAGAGACAGAGGTCGAATTCTCACCCGCAACGTGAAAGGACCAGTTAGGATGGGGGATGTACTTATGCTTCGGGAAACAGAACGCGAAGCTAGAAAGATCAAGTAAAAACAGAGCGTTTTGGGAAAAGATGGTTATTTGAATTGTCGTACACTCCAAAGCGGTGTTCATTTTGTGGTAAATCTATTCCTCTGGGCACAGGGGTAATGTTCATTAGAAATGACGCCGTGACATTTTGGTACTGCTCCTCAAAGTGCAGGAAAAATGCAACTTTCCTGAAAAGAGACTCTAGGAAACTGAAGTGGGCCCGTCAGCAGGGCGTCAAAACAGGGACTGTTAGCGGTCGAAAGATAGCGCAGACCGTGGGCGCTCCCAGCGGAAAAGCTGCGTGATCCTCTCCGCTTTGGACCGGACTCTCATCGTCGTAAAGCCCGACGGAGTTCGCAGGGGGCTGACCGGAGAGATCATTTCTAGATTTGAAAAAAAGGGTTTCAAATTGGTCGCGCTTCGGTTGGTCAAATTTGACTCTCAGCTAGCCAATGAATTTTATTC
>JBOGRL010000394.1:0-4277 GCA_050749505.1 Nitrososphaerales archaeon | reverse complement strand
GTCAAGTTGTTGTCAACTTCGTGCTCAATTGCTGTTGTGAGCTGATGAAGAATCAAAAGAAACAGAGAAACATCTCTTAAATAATATCTTAACTTCTTCTTCGCGCCGTAAAGTGTCCATGTAGATGAGCTTTATTCTTGACCCGCCAGCGCTCCTTCTATTCGGTTTCCTGTCAGGAAAGGCGTACTATCTCCTCACCATATTTGGCAATCGCCTCTTCAAACGCGGCGCCCTGAGAAAGAATCTTTGGATTGTTGGAGCGATCATGGTCTTCATCTTCTGGTTGTATAGCTCCTTACTATATCTCAACATAATCTACTTTCCGTGGCCTTTTGCACCGTGGTATGGCGGAACAGAATGGATGCTCAATTCGGGTTTGCCGCTGGGACTATCAAGAAGTCATGATACAGATTTAATCGCCTTTGTGATATTTGCCACATACCCTCTATGGTTCTACTTTGGTACCGAGCTGGGACTGGCAGGGCACCGGGTGCTCAGGAGGCAGAGACTAAAGGAAAGATCACGAATAATCAGGGAACTTGTTGCCGCTTTGTTTCCAGAGGGGGGCGCGATTCCTCCGAGCGCTGAGGATGTGGACACCTCAGCACAAGTCGATTCTTTGCTAAAGAAAATACCTCCTGTCTACAGCGACGCCTTGACATTCCTTCTCTTCGTGTTCGACAGTAGGTTTCTTGTCCTTGCATTTGCCGGGCGATGGAAACGATTTGTCGACCTGGACAAAGACGGAAGCACAGCTGAAAAAAGAAAATATTTTCAGACGTGGGAGTCTAATCCCTTCCTGGTCGGTGTAACACAATCCTTGAGGATTGCAGGGTCCTATGGCTATTATACGAGACCTGAAGTCTACAAATTACTCGATTATAGCGGACCTCTGATTCCTGATCTCCCACCCTGGTACAATCCTGGCCCCTGCTAGGCAGTGTCAAATTATGATAGTCCAAGGAAAAGACGTGATTCGCGCGATATCCGAGTCGGCGGACGTATGTATAATTGGATCAGGCGCTGGAGGCGCGATCGTTGCCTGGGAGATGGCAGAGCAGGGGCGCACAGTCATACTGCTTGAGAAGGGAGGCTACCATCCACGGGAGGACTTTGATCAGAAAGAAGACGATATGATACCCATGCTCTACAAAAATTCTGGTTTGCAGTTTACAGTTCCAAGTGGGATTGCAGTAGCTCAAGGAAGCTGCGTTGGAGGATCGACCGTGGTCAACGACGCAGTATGTTTCAGGACTCCCGATACAGTACTCGGATGGTGGGCTGATAAATTCAAGATTGAAAATATCAGTCCGGATTCCATGAAGAAATATTTCGAGAAGGTGGAGCAGAGAATCTCTGTCAACAAAGTTCAACCCTTTGAGCTGAACAAGAACAATCTTATTCTGAAGAGCGGGGCTGAAAAACTGGGGTGGGCCGCAGATTATAATTCAAGAAACTGCAAGAATTGCAGACAGTGCGGCAACTGCCAGATAGGTTGCGCATACGGCACCAAACAGAGCATGCTCGAAACCTACATCCCAGACACACAAAACGTCCACGGAAACCTTGTGAAGATCTACTCAGATACGACTGCAAACGTGCTCGTCAAATCTGGCAGCACCGTCTCGGGAGTGAAGGCAGTTGTGACAGGAAAAGAAGGCAGCAATTTCCAACTTGCCGTAAAATCGAAACTAGTGATCGTCTCCGCTGGACCAATCGCGTCTTCCCAACTTCTTCTTCAGAGTAATCTAGACGTGAATGACAAAGTAGGAAAGGGGCTCGCCATTCATCCTTCGCCTGCAATGATAGGGGTTTTCGACGAGGAAATCTACGGGAATAGAGGCATTCCTATGGCTTATCACTGTCACGAATTCAGTGTGCTAAAGACTGGAAAGAGAGGGTACATGTTGGAATCCATCTTTCTTCCTCCATACCAATTTTCGCTTCCTTTGCCGGGGATTGAATACGAGCACAAAGAGCTAATGTCAAGATATTCGCACTATGCCCTAGTCGGCTCGCTATTGCAAGACGAAAGTATAGGAACAGTTTCGTTGGGAGGACCACTCGGTGCTGTGATATACTACGAACTTACACCCGGAGACGCGAAGATGATGATAGAGGCGATGAAGAGTGCTGCGCGTGTCTTGTTTGCTGCAGGTGCTACGAGGGTGATGACTTCCCATAGAAGAAGAACTGTTCTATACAGCGAAGATGACTTGCATCTCATCAACGAGAGGGGTGTCTCCCCTGAAGCTATAAGCATAGGTTCGGGACATCCTCAAGGTGGAAACAGGATGGGAGGAGCGGAACGCGATTCGGTGGTTGATTCGTATTCCAAAGTCCACGGGTTTGATAATCTCTTTGTTTGCGATGCAAGCATATTTCCCACTTCCATTGGTGTCAATCCACAGTTAACGACAATGGCCCTCGCTATGCGAGCGGCAGAAAATATCGGCGAAAACTGGTTGAAATATTCCCGATCAAAGTGATCGAAGATTTTCTTGCTGGATTCGATTCGCAGGCTCTTCCTTATGACCTGGCTCTGGGTCATTTTCGCGGGATTTTATCTTGTTGCCTACGCGTTTTGGGTTCCTAGCCTTTTCAGCAATCTCGCAGTGATGATTGCTGTACTAGTGGTAACACTAGTATTAGGGGCAAGTCAGCTGCTCGATGGCTTTCGTAGAGCTATTCAACTCCAGTACGCGGAGGTGTCCCGAAGCCTACCGTTCAAGCGTGTCTGGCAATTTCTTGCGGGAATCGTTCTTCTGGGTTACGTACTAGTCTATGTCCCTCCAAGTGGGAGAATAGTCGCTCATTGGCCGCTAGATCTGGGGATAACGATTGTGTCAGGTATCGTGATAATTGTTTATTCAATCTGGAATAAATAGAGACAGCAGGCAGAGCTGTTGCTATGAAAACAGCAAAATGGGACGCTCTGTCAACTTGTCGTCAGCTTGAAGACTTCTGTTATTTATTCGCTACAAAGAATTGAAACAACCGATCGAATGAAGCCGGAGCGAGTAGCTAGACCTTTTTCTTCGTCAGTCTGCGACAAGAGAGTCCTGTCGATTGAAATCGACACACTGACTACTTTCTGCATCGCGTTGTTAAATTTCGTAAGGTTGGTATGAAATTTCATGCGCATGAAATTCGACCTGCAAGTTGTCAGAAGAGCTAAGGGGTAGACCTAGAGAAGATGGAGGACACAAGAGCTTCAACTGGTCTGTTGACACTGACATTTGGAAGGACTTGCGAAAGCTAAAGAAGAAGGGTTTGAACCCGAGCGAGTGAGCGGAAGCCCGCGTTAGGGATGAGATAACCGGCCTCGATCCGAGGTTTGCTTCGCGAATTGTACGAAAACATTTCGAAGATATCGAGAAAGAAATTGAAGAAGCTCGGATCCGAGGAGATCAGCGAACAGGGTGAAAACATTAGAGCACTACAAGCTCACAATAGAAGCTGACGCAATTTTGGCGGACCCCGGAGGGGTGCAACCATACTACTGTTTCTTTTGCGGAGAGGGTTTCCAAGTCCCCGCTAAGCAAGTACGCTCCAGGAAGTTTTGCAGCCGCGCTTGCTTTGCTGCATACTTGGCAGGAGCCACACCGGATTCTCTGATTCACTGCAAATTTTGTTCGAAGAAGATGTACGTCTCTTCTTTGGCAGATTAGGGCAGGCATGGGAGTGTTCTGCAGTGAGAAGTGTCAGCACGAATACGCACAAAAATATTTGACAAGGAGTAAAATGAAGCGCTGCAAGCGTGCAGAAAAGAATTTCGTGCTAGGGGTTCGCGGCTCAAAACGAGCAAATGGTGTAGCCGCGCGTGCTGGTGGACTCGGAAGCGTTCTCATCCAGAAGAGAGCCATTTGACGAAGCTCACGCAGGAGGAAAGGAGCAAAAACGGCAAGATTCGAACAGAGGCGCGCATGCGACAGCTGAAATCAATTCAGCAAATTTCACACAGTCTTATCAAGCGTGCACGAAGAGAAGAGAACGGCAAACTCCTGAAAGGCTGGAATAAATGACTGGTCTCGCTCATCGTCGTTTCCTGACTCTGGCGCGAACTTCTTCTTGAGCTATCGAGGATAACCCTCTTTCTCTTATGTAGAGTGAGGCTACGTTGGCGGTGATATAGCTACGTTAAAGGCCGTATTGTACGCTGGTAAAAAATTGTATTTGGAGATTCCTTGGACCGTATTTCTCAAACATAATCACATTTCCCTGAAAGTTTCTGCTTCTCAAGCAGTATCGCTAATCGAGCCCTGAATGGAATAAGC
>JBOGRL010000393.1:0-3509 GCA_050749505.1 Nitrososphaerales archaeon | reverse complement strand
TACCTTGACGTTCGTGAAAATCCCCAGAGTCTGATGATCGGCAATTGCCTGAAAATCACTCCCCCTTCCTGAAGCAAGAACGACGATTCTCTTCTCCAATTTTCCTTCACGCTCCGTTGGAGACGCCGATGTCACTTCGGTGGTGTTCTCCTCGCCACGAGATTTTGCTAACCCCCTCGTAGGCTCGCCTCGAAGCTTCGGGCATGGTCTTTCCAAGACCTGTCACGCCAAGGACCCTGCCGCCGTTTGTGAGAAGTTTCCCGCCCTTCCTAATAGTGCCGGAATGAAACACTAACACGTTTTCAAGCGTAGCTGCGTTATCGATCCCGCTGATCGCGTCCCCAGTAACAGGATTCTGCGGATAGCCCTCAGAACACATGATAACCGCGGTCGAGCGCAAATTGTTCCATTTAAGTTCTACACCAACACTCTCCTCGCATTGCACACAAAGCAGCACTTCAAGCAGGTCGCTTTGTAGTCGTGGAAGGATCGCCTGCGCCTCAGGGTCGCCCAGACGGGCGTTGAACTCGAGCACCTGTGGTCCCTGTTTCGTCAGCATCAATCCCAGATAGAGAAAGCCGTGAAACCCGGATGCTTTCACGACTGGGTTAGCGATTTCGTCTATCACCACTCTTGCGCTGACAGAATCGAGGAGATTGCTGGCGGGCGAAAACGCACCCATACCGCCAGTGTTCGGGCCTCTGTCTCCGTCAATTGCTCGCTTGTGGTCTCTGGCGGTGCCGAAAGGAAACGCTCTTGTCCCATCGCAAATTGTCATCAAGGAACATTCCTTGCCCTCAATCTTCTTTTCTACGACGATTTTCTTTCCAGATTCGCCGAATGCATTTCTTTCAAGGATCAACCTGATCGCATGTTCGGACTCTTCCGTTGAACTGCAAACAAACACACCCTTGCCTGAAGCTAGACCATCAGCCTTGATAGCGACTTTTCCATCTAACCGACACGCATAATCGATTGCCTGCTGCGATTCAGAAAAGACTCTGAACTCTGTCGTTGGGATTCCGTGCGTTGACATGAATTCTTTTGCAAAAGCTTTACTTGTTTCGAGTCTGGCCTCGCTCATAGTGGGGCCGAAAATTGGTAGCCCTTCCTTTGCAAACAAATCCACTATCCCTGCGGCCAGCGGGGCTTCTGGGCCGACTACTGTAAAGCAGTCATGCGTTTTTGCAAACTCTGCCAAACCTTTGAGATCGTCGGCCCTGTTCGGAATATTGAACTCTTCTGTACCGCCGTTGCCCTGAGCAATGTACAGTTTTCCTAATAACCGGCTCTGCAGGATTTTCCATGCAATCGCGTGTTCTCGTCCGCCAGAGCCGACCACCAATACGTTCGAAACTTTTGAGCTCCGACTGCCTCTACTCAAAAGAAATTCTCTCTCAAAGTCTTTTAACGTCTTTCGTAGATTCTCTTGCCCTGTTCAGAGACACCGTCAATGTACTGTGCCCTAATTTCGTTGGCAAGTTTCTGAGCCTCGGGAGTAGGATAATTTCCAGTAACGCAAGCGATGCAGAGTGAGTTGCCCGGTAGGCCGATTGCTTTCACCAGCCCTTCAACGCTCTGATAGTTTACTGAGTCTGCTTCCATCCACTTTGAGATTTCTTCAGGGGACATTTTTGCACCAAGGAGTTCTCCGTATGTGGACATGTCGACACCATAAAGACAAGGGTTTCTTATCTGAGGGAACGTGACATAAACGTCGATGCCTGTCGCTCCAGCCCTCTTCAATTTTCCAACGTTGATCCTTGTGGTGTCGCCACGGACGATGCTATCCTCCATCACAGCGACTCTTTTTCCCTTGACCAATCTTGAGACAATGTTCATTTTTTTGTCAATGACATCGCTTCGATCATCCTTCCCTGAGATGAAAGCGCGTCGCGTCACGTAGCGATTTTTCCTGACTGCTCTCTCCCAAGGGAGGCCTGTCGCTTCGTGAAGGCCGTATGCCGCATCGTCTGCGGTCTCGGGCATTGAAACGATGAGATCGTCAATTCTCAGCTTGTCTGAATACGTCTTGGAAAGCGCATTTGCAAAAGCTTCTCTTATCTTGTAGACGGGCACTTCAGTTCCGTTGAGAATCGAATCGGGCCTAGAAAAGTACGCAAATTCAAAAGCGCACATCGCCAGTTCGGATTGTCTAATTTGGCCTCTTTTCACGAGTCCGTTTGGTGTTACGGAGACTAATTCCCCCGGGTTGACATACTCGTACTTGTCAAATCCGTTGATGTCAAGAGCAGGAGTTTCGGATGCAAACGCGATTGCACCATCTTTCCTTGCAAAGCAGTACGGCCTTATTCCATGAACGTCCCTGAAAGCGTAGAAGCTGCCGTCAGAATCCAGTATCATCGCGGAGTAGGCCCCCTCAACAGTATCCAGCACTTTTCCTATGGCAATTTCGTAGCTGCCAGAGTTATCTTCGAGTGATAGCAGAATTTGTTTTGCCAATACTTCAGTGTCTGCATCAGTCTTGAACCGGCCGTATTTTTTTCTGAGCGAATCTCTCAACCCACCGGTGTTCACGATGTTCCCATTGTAGCTTACCGCAATGGTTCTGTTTCCCTCCGAGACGACCAGTGGCTGCTTTCCTCCCTGAAGGTGTTTTTGTCCCATGCGGCCGGAAGTCGCGTAGCGAGCATTCGAGATTCCGATACATCCTTTCAATTTTCGGGTCAGCTTTGCCACTTCGCGAGGATCGGTAGGAATCAGGTTCAGATCCTCCTTTTTGATGAACTTGCCATCGTCAAAAGTTGTAAAGCCGTAGGATTGCTGACCTCTATGATTTAGCGAAAGCAAACCCCAGTAGAGATAAGGAAAGACTGCCTCTTCATTAGTACAAACAGCTCCAAACACGCCGCAGGCTTCAGAAATCTCTTCGCTCATGTAGGGGAGCTCACACTATAGTTCGTAGGAAAAATTTCCTTCTCTGTTACAGAAACCAATCTTTCCGGTATTTATGAGATATTGCTAGAATCAGTCCTGTTTGCAAACTTCGTAGTTGTATTTGACCGCAGGTTAATTATGACAAAGTTTTGTCTCGCTCGATAGTTTTTAACTGTGATCGTGGCTTGCGTTTCCTTTGGCTCGCGATTTTACAGATATCGGACAAACCCAACGGAAGGACCGATCGCGAAAGAGAGTGCATCGTAAAAGCAGTATGTCGATACAGCTTGGAGAGCGTCCACATCATTCATCGTAGTTTACCATTTGGTGAGATAGTATTCGAATGCTGGGATTTACTGCGAGTCGAATCAGAAGGTCATTGAGACCAAACATGGTAGATAGTAGACCGCCTGTCATAGGAAAAGGTCAGCCCATTTCATCGCAAGACTCACCAGTGGGCGAGCCCCCCGACGTGGAATTCGGCTCTGTTATCCTGAAATTAGTATACCCTCTGGTCAACAGCATACGAGCAAGGTGGATATGGAATAGGGGCAAGGGATACTTCGTCTATGGGAAACTAGATCCCATCAAGGTCGCATGGATCATACGCG
>JBOGRL010000392.1:0-3979 GCA_050749505.1 Nitrososphaerales archaeon | reverse complement strand
ACGACCCTTGGAATCTCAAAGCAACACGTGGGTAGTTATATCAGCATGCTCAGATTGTTTGAGAATAGCGACCTTGCGACAAATACGGAGCTCGCAGACGCCCTTCACCAGATCACCGAGCACCACGCTAGAATCCTTTCCCGCGTGGGTGACAAAAAGACGCGCGCAGACCTCATGCTCATGGTTACAAGACAAAATCTCTCGGTTCGTGATCTGGCTAACATGATCTCTCACCTCAGGAGCTGGTTTCCTGCTAGTAGTCAAGAGGGAGCGGACGATTTAGAGCAGCAACACGTCCCGACCTCGAACATTGAAAGCGTGGACTCTACCTCTGACGTGGAAAATATTACGCACGTCGTATTTGACGAGTTCAAGCTCGCACAGAATGGAGACTTTAAGGGTTTCAAGAAATTGCACTTGGGCTCCGGGTTTACCCTGTTCCCGTCGTATCCTCCCTTCGAACGTTTCGAGGACACGCGGGCGCTATCCAGGGAGCGAGAGTGGTTTTACAGCATACTGCCAAAGTACTCTTGGAAGATCGAGGATCTCAAGATAACCGTCCTCGGCCGAACCGCGCTGACTACGCTCAAAGTGAAATATTTCAAGAACAAGAAATCAGCCGATGCAAAGAGGCTCGTCAGGGGCACGATGGTATTTGTCAAGAGGGGAGACTCCTGGAAGATACTTCACGAGCACTGGTCGAGGGTGCAGAAGCCATCCAGACACGCAAGAGTCCCAGATCCGCGGTTGCGGATTCCCGCTCACCAGCGCGCCGTCGATTAGGAAAATCTTTTTTGCAGAGAAAATCCCGCCAGCCCGTAAAGCGTAAAACTCTTGATCCCGCGTGTACTATTCGGGATCATGTCCAGAACAGCCACGATTCAGACGCTCAACCCCGCGACGGGTGAAAAGCTCGCGAGTTATGAACTCTATCCGGAGGAAAGGGCACTGGGTGCAGCAAAGAGAGCATTTGAAACATTCGAGTCAAAGTGGAGCAAGCTCTCGGTTGGAGAGAGGGAAGATTACCTAAAGAAACTTGCCGCGGCGCTGCGTTCAAAAAAATCTGATTATGCAAAGACTATGACTCTTGAGATGGGCAAGCCCATCACGCAGGCGCAAGCTGAAGTAGAAAAATGCGCCTGGGCCGCCGAGTACTATTCTGAAAACGCGGAAAAGTGGCTGGAGGAAGAGTTTGCTTCTACTGATGCAAAGCAGAGCTACGTAAAATTTGAACCTCTTGGTGTTATACTTTCAGTAATGCCGTGGAACTTTCCGTTCTGGCAAGCATTCAGGTTTGCCATACCCGCAATCGTTGCTGGGAATACTTCGCTATTGAGGCACTCGAACGTGTGCCCCGGTTCTGCGCTCGCAATTGAGGAAGCCTTCAAACTGGCTGGCTTCCCGGAAGGCGTTTTCCAAACTGTCATCACAGATCACGCGGCCGTGCAAAAGCTCATCGAATCGCAGTACATTTCGGGCGTTTCGCTGACCGGGAGCACCGAAGCTGGCCAGAGAATAGGCGAGCAGGCCGCGAGGAACTTTAAGAAATTCGTGCTCGAACTTGGCGGTAGCGATCCTTTTGTAGTTTTGGACGATGCAAACCTCGAGCGCGCTGCTCAGGTTGGGGCAACCGCGCGATTGCAAAATTCCGGCCAGAGCTGCATCTGCGCAAAGAGATTCATCGTAGTTAGGACAGTTGCCAAGGAATTTTTGGATAGGTTTGTCCGCGAGTTTGAGAAGAAAAAGCTCGGAAACCCGCTTGATGCAAAGACTGACGTTGGCCCTCTTGTGAACGCTGAAGCTGTAAAGACTATAGAGGATCAGGTGAAGGATGCGCTGGGGAAGGGTGCTAGAACTGAATTCGGCGGATCTCCACGTGCCCCAGGCTCGTTCTTTGAACCGACAATCCTTGACGGAGTGGATAAGAAGATGAAGGTGATGTACGAGGAAGTCTTCGGGCCGGTTGCGCCCGTCTACGTCGTAGAAAATGAGAATGATGCAATAAGAGTTGCAAACGACTCCGAGTTTGGGCTGGGAGCTAGTTTGTGGACGACAAACCTCGAGCGCGCAAGGAGGCTTGCCGGAGAAATTCAGAGCGGGATGGTCTTTGTGAACGAACTTACAAAATCAGATCCTCGGATGCCGTTCGGTGGAATCAAGAGATCTGGAATTGGCAGAGAGTTATCCAAATACGGCCTGAAAGAATTTGTCAACGTAAAATCTGTCAACATCTACGGGATCTGAAATAATTAGGGCGCATGATTACTGTAATATTATTACAGTACTCGGCGCCCGCGATTTTTACGTAAAGTACACAGGCAAGCAAAGCATGAACCATTCGCGCCACTTCATGTAACGGGGGCGGCAGGCTTCTCGCAGGAAGGAGTTTTCTTAATTGAGTCTCAGCGCGGACTGCCCGAATCTGAGGTTATCAGAAAATTCCTGAACTTTTCCGAAATTGTCCAAATTCTTGACCGAAAGATCTCGCGGAGTGGCGCTCTGACAACATCCTTTAATTGTGGCAATTCATCTGCTACGTTCGATGGATTCTTCAACAACTCGCGACCCGACGGAGCACGAAATGAGAGTAAAAGCCCTCGATGAGGACTTAGAATACTACTACACGAAGAGGCTCGTGCCACTCATCCTTCAAATTCTGAGACGCAGACACGTAGGCATGTATTCAATTTTCAAGCACAGCCATTCTTACCTCTCGAATCGAGTAAAACTATCCGGGGTTGAAGCTCGGGACTTGGACGCTCGAATTGAGGAATTGGAGAAAGCTTTTCGAGAGTTTGTGAAGGGTATTGGATCGATCGATCCCCGTTACTGGACTGGAGAGAAAAGACTCTGCATCTCGGTCGACGATAAGAGAAAGGAATCTGGAGCTTACGACGAGTTCTTCCGAATAGAAAAATCTCACCGCGAAGGAGGAGATCTTCTGACAAAGATTGACCTCATCGACCGCGATCTAGGAGAATACGCAGCAGTTCTGCGTTGGCTCACCGACCTTCTTCTCGAAAACGAGCTAATCGAGGAATCTGCCCTCGCTGATTTGGGCTCCAGTTCCAAACGCCCTTCCGTTTCAAATGGTTCTCGGCTGGTCGCCAGGGCCTGGTCAGACGCAGCATTCAGGAAGAGATTGCTTTCCAGTCCCAACGCGGCGATTGAAGAAATCGGAATTCCACGGCCGAAGCTAGGGGTGTTTAGAGTGCTTGAAAACACAGACAGGGTGCACAATGTCATCGTCTGCTTCTTCTGCTCTTGCTATCCCTACGAGATTCTGGGCAACTCACCCTCTTGGTACAAGCAAGAGTACTACAAGAAGGGTATCATCAGCGAGCCCAGAAAGACCCTGCTCGAAATGTTCGACCTACGCCTTCCTCAGGATGTCGAATTAATAGTTCACGACCATACCTCAGACGTAAGATACATGGTCCTCCCGGTGCGTCCCCCTGACACCGAGGGAATGAGTGAAAACGAACTTGAAAAATTGGTGACGCAGGAAAGCTTGATTGGCGTAGGATTGGCGTTGACCCCCGGTGAGTTAGTTATAAAATGAGCGAAGAAAAAGACCAGAATTGCAAGTTCAGGCTTGGCCAGAAGGTACGCGTAAAGCAGGAAAATCCCGTTAGCCACGTAATAAGAACACCAGAATTTGTCCGGGGTAGAGTTGGATGCATAACCGCAAGCTACGGGATCATCCACAATCCTATCGACCACCATGATATTTTTCCTCCTCTCTATACCGTTCAATTCGAGCTTCGCCACCTGTTTGAGACGGGAGACACGGGAGATAAATTCTGTGCGGATCTGCATGAAGACTGGCTTGAACCTGCCGCTTGAGCAAGGTAAGATATTATCTCTTCTCCAGTCATCTGCGAACAAAATAACATCTAACTTGTATTTTCTTTCACAGGGGATTGACGAATTTATCCCTCCATAATCAATTCTCGAAGAGTTAGTGTGAGATCAGAAA
>JBOGRL010000391.1:0-3699 GCA_050749505.1 Nitrososphaerales archaeon | reverse complement strand
CTGCGCGGTAGAGCCAGACGATCGGATCGTACTCCGAATCCACGACCCTTTCCTTCTCGGGGATGATTGCGTCATCCGTGATGATGATGTGTTCAGGGCACACCTCTTGGCAACACTTTGTAATGTTGCAATAACCAAGACCGCCTTTGTCTTTCATGTAATCAGACCTATCAAGGGTGTCCAGAGGGTGCATATCAAGTGAAGCAGCTTTTACCACCCACCTCGGTCCCAAATAGTTTGCCTTGTGTTCTCTGACGACGTGGCAGATATCCTGGCATAGGAAACACTCTATACACTTGCGCAAGTCTCGAGATCTGTCAACGTCCCTTTGGTACATCTTCCAGATCTTTTCATCAGATTCTTTGGGCGTGAACGGAGGGATCCCCTTTGCGATCTCGTAATTTGCAGAGACATCGGTTACAAGGTCTCGTAAAAGAGGAAACGCCTTCATCGGTTCGACTTTGATTTCGCCGTCGAAATCCGAGACAGGCGTCTTACACATGAGTTTGGGCCACCCATTTATTTCAGCAGAACAAGATCCGCATCGTCCCGCCTTGCAATTCCAACGGGCGGAAAGCGAAGAATCAAAATGGCTCTGGATGTAGTGGATTGCGTTTAATACAACCATCCCATTCTCATGTGGCACGTTGAATACTTCGTACCTGTCTTTTGTGCGGTCACTCCCGATTCCCCGGAAGACGCGCAGTGTTACTTCCTTTCTTTCACTTGAACTGTACATGATTCTAAATCACTTTTTCTTATTCCAGAGCAGTATCTCATCCTTGTTGATCAGCGCCTCATACTCCGGGGGCATTTTCGGAACGGGAAAAGTCTCGAGGCTCATTTGCCCGTCTTTTAGCGAAACTATAATGTTGACCAGCCAGTTTGCATCATCTTTATTTGGAAAATCAGATCTCGTATGTGCCCCTCTGCTTTCCTTTCTTGCGAGAGCAGACCTGATTATCGCTTCGCAGTCAAGTACCATGTTCCAGAGCGCAAGCGAATCTGCCCATGATTGGTTGTATGCTCTTGGTCCCTTTGCCTGCACGTTTTTTGAGTCCAGCTTTATCTTGAGAATCTCATCCAGCCCTTTTTTCAAGTCTTCTTCGTTTCTGACAATTCCCACGTACTTCCACATTGTTTGCGCGATCCTGTCCTTCAATTCAAACGGGTTCGCGCCGTTGACCGCATTGTAGGGGCCAAGGAGCCTTGAGATTTCCTTCTCGATTTCGTCCTTCGAGATTCCAACAGGCTGCTGAGTGCGGGCGTAATCGCTCGCGGCGAGTCCAGCTCTCCTACCGAAGACTAGAATATCAGAGAGCGAATTCCCGCCCAGACTATTTGCTCCGTGCAGGCCGCAGGCGACCTCACCGGCGGCGTAGAGCCCCTTTACGTTTGTTTCGCATGTTTCTGGATCAACTCTTATGCCTCCCATCTGATAGTGGACAGTCGGAGCCACTTCCATCTTTTGCTTTGTAATGTCAACGTTTGCGAACTCCAAAAACTGGTAATACATGCTGGGCAATTTCTTTTTGATATATTCAGCACCTCTCTGCCTGATGTCAAGATAAACCGCGCCGTTGGGAGTGCCTCTTCCGGCAACAATTTCGTTGTAGATTGATCTCGCGACGATATCCCTTGCGGAGAGTTCCATTCTCTTTGGGTCGTAGTTTTGCATGAACCTCTCGCCTTTCATGTTGGTGAGGATTCCTCCCTCCCCGCGCACCGCTTCAGTGATAAGCATGCCTCTTACACCTGCCGGATAGATCATCCCGGTTGGATGGAACTGTATCATCTCCATGTCCATCAGTTGTGCACCGGCGCGATAAGCAAGCGACAACCCGTCGCCAGTGCTTTCCCAGGAATTTGATGTTACTGAGTAGACCTTCCCGCACCCTCCTGTCGCGAGGATCACTGCTTTGCATTTGAAAAGGAAAAACTCGCCGGTTCTGATCTTTATTCCGAACGCACCTGTGATCGCTTCGGTCGAAGGATCCTTGATTACTGTTGAGATGATTGTCTCGTCCATATACGGGATGTTTCTCTTGATAACCTGATCTTCAAGAGTCCTGATTAATTCCAATCCGGTTCTGTCACCAACGTAGCATAGTCTCCTATAGCTATGCGCTCCAAACGGCCGTTGCATGATTTTTCCGTCTTCAGTCCGATCAAAGAGAGCGCCGTATCTTTCTAACTCGTAAACTCTGTCCGGCGCCTCCTTTGCAAAGATTTCAGCAACCTTCCAGTTATTGATGTACTGACCTTCGACCACCGTGTCGGAAAAGTGGATCTTCCAATTGTCCTGCGGGTCGATGTTGCCAAGAGATGCAGCGATTCCACCCTCGGCCATTACGGTGTGAGCCTTTCCGAGAAGAGATTTACACAGTAGCATTACCTTGGCTTCGCGATCAAATGCATCGATTGCGGCCCTCATTCCCGCGCCGCCAGCGCCCACTATCAAGACATCGCATTCGACAGTCTGGTATGAGGAATCGAGAAGGTCAACGGACTTCTGCGTTGATTCGGTATTCGCCCACAAATTCAGAAAATCACGTAAGCGCAGAAAAAATTGTCTGGACATTGTTTATAACTGTAGTGGGTTGAAAGTGTATCAAACCCACCGTGATGAAATGAATGACTGATGGGACAGAGGTAGGTTGAGCGGAGATTTTTGAGCTCAAGATCGTGATTGGACGATGGTCAAGGGTAACCCTAGAGGCGCAATTATTTTTGCAGGCAGCATGAAGGAGAAGACAATTTCGCGCCATTTTTCTCCAGACGAGAAGGGAACACTGCTCGAGTACGTGTTGGATTCGGTCTGGACAATCGCCGACGAGCTGATGGTGGTCTTTGAAAGCGAGCCAAAACTTTCTCTCGTTGAGGCAATTTCTCCTTTCGGTGCGAAGGTGCTGACTATCCCAGATGGGCAAAATTCACTCACCACCTTAACGGAAGCTTTCAAGATGTCCGACGCGGAGTACGTCCTCCTCACGACGGAACGCTTGCCTCTGTTGAAACCGAACATCGCACTCTCGCTTTTCGAGAATGTTCACGGGAACGATCTAGCCATACCTAAATGGACCACTGGCAAGATAGAGCCGCTTTTTGCCGTCTATCACAAAAGCGCATTTTTGAAACTGGCAGGTCAGTTGAAGGGGCCTCAGCGCAAGGATGACATCGGCTCGATGCTTCTTGGCCTTATCGAGCAACTGTTTGACGTAAAGTACCTCTCGGTTGAGAAGGAGCTAAAGGAAATCGATCCTGAGCTCGATTCTTTCTTGGAAGTGAAGGATGAAAAATCTCTTTCCTTGGCGAGATCTAAAGCTACCGTCAGAGGGAAGACCAGGTTGTTGAAGAAATAGCTTTGAGTGCTTTCCGGAGCTCTTCGTAAACCTCGTTCACGTTCGCATCCTTTCTTGCATGAAGAATTTTTCCACCGACGAGCAAGGGAATCGCCGCAGCGCTTGTAACCGGGTCTGGAGTAATTAGGAGAGCCGTACCCAGTCTGAGCATATTTTTCCCAGCGTTGCTTCGCTTTCGAACGACATCTCTTATAGCTTTGTTTGCTTCAGACATTTTCGGCTGGTTAGGCCTAGAAGAAATAATTTTCACACCTTCGCCGATCAGTTTCGCATCCTTCTTGGTTGCGGCCATTCGTTTGGACAATCTTGGAAAGGAATCGTCAACGTTGTATGTTAA
>JBOGRL010000390.1:0-9799 GCA_050749505.1 Nitrososphaerales archaeon | reverse complement strand
CTAGGAGAGTGGTGGGTGCTGCTCTTGAGGGTGCGTCAGCCGTATCAAGCGAGTGTAAAGCTTTTCAAAGAAAACATAGTTCTGATCTTCTCCGAATCTTCTTCTCATTCCTTCAACGAAAGGCTTCATTGTTGTCCACGCAAGCTCCGTCAGAAACATGTCGTCAATAATTTCGATCTTTACGAGATTCCTATCCGCGAGCACTCCCAGCGATTCGAACAGGGCAGCAATCTGGTAATAGGAAATTTGATCTGACCTGCTCAATCTTTCAAAATCTTCAAAAGAGATTACCTTGGAGTTGAGCACCGTAAGCCAAGCTGACTGTACTTCCGCGGTGTTTGCAAACTCGTATAGTCGCATGATCATGTCCATGTTCGCAAGCTCGTTATTCTGCTTCATCTGCTCGGTAGTCAGGTGAGCCTGGGTTGCAGCGGTTTCAGCTTGCTTCTCGGTCGCCCTGATGAGTTTATTGTTCTCCCGTATTTGGTAAGCAACAAAGATCGCGCCCAATATTACCGCAATTGAACTCAGAAGAGATAAGTCACTCACTACCGGGCCAAAGATATCAAGCTCAAAGGGCGCTGGCGGCAGAGTAAAGAGCAAGGGGGGTAGAGAATGATAGGTACCCGGATTGGTAAAGTGCTTTTCTGATTGATCGCGCGCCGCTTCAGAAGAGGTAGCATATTGAAAAATAGAGGAGACGCTCTCAAGAACGATCCGGCGACCAAATGGAATCTAAAGACTGACCCTGCGAATCAAGCAGACTCAATTCTCGAAGCCAAGCCCCTCCGAAACTATTCTATTGACGCATCAATTGAAAAAACGAAGAGCTCAGGGTTTCAACAGGATCGTTTTGGCGTTGATTTAAATGTTGAAGAAGGAAAATCCTACAAATTGCGATCAAGCTAGACGCGTGGTGGTCTGATCAGAGTCTTACAAAATTTGGGTTTTGTTTCGTTCTCGGGGTAATCCCCGAGCCATTTCACTTTGGGTGAAAAAATAGAATTATGCTTGAGCTCTTTGAGGCTCTGGCTCGTTCTTTTTCCTACTTTGTTCATCCATAAACTTGTTAGCTTTCAATACAAACCTTACTATCAGGCTCAACAGGTAAACTGGGATGACTATTACGGCTATTAGCAGAAGCCATACAATTGGGTCATCAAATGCCATAGTCGGGGGTACAGAAATCTAAAGATTTATGCCTTATTTTCATAGCTTGTTCGAGCAGAGTCAGCCATTTGTTCTTTGCGTCTCTTCCTATGTTTGCTCTGCCACCTTCACTCGAAGTGAAACTCTCTCTTTTTTCACCCGAAGATGAAACAGAATCAAAATTTGTAATGAACGAATGTCTTTCATACAGGAATCCATTGAAATCAATGGGAGACCCCCCCTAGGGGGAGGATCGGTACTATAGCTAATGTCTCAATCTATTAGGGCAGCAACGCATTCTAGACAAGTGTCGAGTAAATTCCTCATATAGCGAACGCTTTTCATGCATTCAAAAGGATGTCTCTTCAAGAGAAATGCCTGAAACTGACAGAGTTTTGAGACCTTCCATAATCTTAAATTTCTTGTAAAGTATCTCGCCCCCAAATCGCCCGGTGAATCGTGTACGAGTAGAAAAGCCAAGCCGCAGAAAAAAGCCTACATGATAGACATAGACGGCGTGATTTGTGAGCACATTCCAAACGAATTCCCCGAAAAGATGAAAACTGCTGAAGAAATAGCAGGAGCAAGAAAATGGATCAACTCAAAGTTCGAAGAAGGAAATTACATCTGCTTTTTCACTGCTAGGCTTGAAGAACATAGAAAGATCACGAAAAAATGGCTCAGAGATTGCGGGTTCAAGTATCACAGGATAATTTTTGGCAAGCCGAGGGGAGGGAATTACCATTATATCGACAGGATCCATGTGCAGGCAACTACATTCAAGGGGAAATTCTCACCAATGGTCAGCGTCACGCATGGAATCGAAGTTTTTGACGATTCCGAATAATAGAAGCTTCATACTTTGAAATTTTATACCTGGATGCGCATTCTGATTTTTGGAGTGCGTCTCTATTTATCACGGGGGAGCCTTAACCCAATTTGCCTAGAAAGATTGCATTAGTCGGAAGCAGGTCACTGGAAGGATACACCGGAGTATACTCGATGATAGACCATATCATAACCCTTGAGCTAGAGAGATCTGGCTCGTTCACTTTGGTCAATGGCGGAGAGGACGGAGTCGACAGCATGGCTGGAGAAATAGCTAGTTCAAGGGGTCTCGACTATGAAGTAGTTCCCCTCAAGGAGTGTCGCAGCGGCTGCGTCCCCGGAAAGAACTACTGCTTTGAGCACTCTTACAAACCGAGGAGCAGGGAAATAGCCTCTCAAGCAGAAAAAATCTACAGGGTCTACGACGAAGGCTGCGGAGTTTCGACGTGCGAAGTCACGGCCAGATTTGGCGAAGAATTGGGAAAATCTGTCGAGCGGCTTTCTGTCGACTTGACGATTTTGCATTAGAGCAGGATTCGAGTAAAAAACCGCGCGTTAGAACTGACGCGCCTAATTTTTGAAATGTGTTTGTATCCGGTAACTCCAAAGTAGGCCTCTTTCTGATTGCTGTTATTGTTGATGGATAACAAGATCTTACAGGTCTGAGAATCAAACACGTGGTTTTCTGGCATAGAGGCTAGCAAGCTCTCCAGATAGGAGCGATCAACCGACCTGAGCATCCTGCTTCCTTCTCTTAATTTGGTATCAGGATCTTTTGCAAAAACACCCCCTCTTGTAGATACTATCAAGAGTGAGCTTCGCATCCTAACCGCGATCTTTGCAGCAGTACTGTCAGATGTCATGTTCGGCTCCAACCCGCCGAGGACTGCGACCCGTGAATATTTTATCTCCTTTTCCCCCAGACGCAAATAGCTTAGAGTTTCTTTCATTGATTCAAAGGGGCTGGGATTCGTCGGCACTCCGAGTACTCTCAGGGCGGCTATCAATAGCAGAGCGTTTACTCTGGACGCCTCGATGGCGACCTGATCCAGATCTGGTGCGTTTCGCGCATATTTTTCAACGTAATGCCTGTGTTTCTTCGCAGCGCCGCCAGCTCCAACAACCGCTGCTATTGAATAACCGCTTGAAAAAACCAGGTCTCCGAACTGTCTTGCAATAGATCTGATCGCAATCGGGTAGAGTTTTCCGTCCCTGCCACAAACATTCGCACCCAGACAAATAGAAACTAGCACGGGCCTCGGCCTATCCAAGCGCATAGAAGATGAAGGACTAAACGTTATTGGTGTGGGCGGAATTAAGAGCATTTAGGAGTAGGAAAGCGCGAGCAGGCGGTCCCAGGTCTCCATCAGCTGAGACACTCCCGTAAAGCCGCTGTCTTGGAGCATTGGCCTCAAGGCGCGGTTTTCTTTTAGTTCCAGAGCTCGCAGCCAGAGTTTTTTGAGGCATGAAGTGGTCTCGCAGGGCAGGTGGGGTTCGAGCTTTTCAATCCGGGTCCACGTTGTCTTTGTATCCCTTGTCGAGTCTATTCCAAACTGATTGATCGAAAATATCGTTGCGAAAAGCTGGATCAGTCTTGAGAACCTGTTGACGCTAGTTCCAAAGCGGAGCTGGTCAATCCATCCTTCTCGCTGGATGTACCATACCAAGGAGCGGATTACTTGAGTCTCGGCGCTTATTCCTATAGCATAGTCTGCCAGGCTGAATTTGATCGCGTTCAGAGATTCTTCGTATGATTCCTGGTTCCCAGCCATGAATGTAGAATCAAGCAGAGTTAGTATTGAGTACCTGCTGAATAGATTTTCAGTCGACAGGAGTTCGCCCAGAGCCCAATCGCAGGAGAAGCTATCGCATGGCCGGAGCGAATTGGACGCAAGCTGATTATTGATTTTGGCGACGGCGGTTCTTGCTTTCAACCTCTCTTTTTCCATGCTGCTTCTTTCGTCCCAGAGCAAAACATAGTCAATGTCTGAATCCTCGACTGATTCTAGCCGGCTCGCGGAGCCGCTCAAGCAGATGCATGACCTCTCCGGAAGGTCGACTCTCGCGCTCAAGATCATTTCGGAAAACTTTCTTTGCAGCAGAAGGCCTCTTTCATAGCTTCTTCTTACAATTTCCGGGAAGCGGTTGATCTGTTCGTGATCGAGCAGTTCGAGCTGGCTGGTGCTTTCAGCTATCAAATTGGATTCATGTCCTTTACGCTGGTTTTTTTCCCGATTCTTCACGGATGATGGTTATCGCGAGCCGCCCACAAAAGGAATCCTTCCGCGGAGCTGTTCTCCAAGGAAAAACAGCTTGCAAAACGACTAGAATGACCAAGCTCTATTGAAAGGTATGGTATCTTACATCAAGATATGCTGCACTTGTTTTGATAATAGAACAAAATTCTGGTAAACACTCTAGAAGGAATAATTTACTCACGTGAGGTGAGCGAGAGAAAAAAAGTGCACAGGAAGAGAAGCCGGAACTCGTGTGTGTTCTCTCCCGCGAATCAAAGAGAAAAGAATCTTTCATATGCTGGTGTTGGTCGTCGCCGTGGCGTCCGGAAGGTCCGGAATTGACGGCAGCGTCGAAGCCATCTTCGTCTCTGCAATCACTGAAGCCTCCGCGAGTATCTTTTCGGCCTCTTCGCTGTTTGTGTCGAAGCCCAGCGAGAGCCCCGGAACGCTTCCGATTTCCTGCATCATTCCTTCGAGCCCCGAAGAAATGTCAGAGAGAGTATCATTTGCTGACGGCATCACGTCTTGCAGGTTCCTGCGCACGGTTCGAACGACCTGTCCGACTGGTGCGATGACGTTTGCAAGATCGCCAAATTCCGTAATCGTCTTCAGCCTCAGTTGCACCTGCTCCAAAGAGAGCTTTGCACCGGAAACGAGTTTCATTGCTTTCCTGTGTTCGGAAAGCTCGTTTGCGTATGCGTGCGCTTGGGTCGTGTCGTGTTTTTGGAACGCGCCGCTGGTCTTGTTGAACAGAGCCTTTTCCTTCTCTGTCATTTTTGCCATTGTTTTGTCCAGTTTTGAGATCTGAGAGTTGAGAGATCTGTCAGTTTCAACTAGCTTCTTTCTCAGATCGCGCTGCGGATTCACGGCTTCCTTGATCCTTTGAGCAGCGCTTTCTTCTCCCCTACTTGCTTGCCACCTGTTGCTAAATTCTGCCAATTTTTCTTATTCCCCAGTTATGGAAAATCACAATATCTAGGTAAAGTGATCGAGTTCACGGTTATACTCGGGAGAGTAAGCTTTTCTAGACAAATTCGGTCAGATTTCCTTGAGCAGGAAGTGCTGAAATTGTTGGCTTTTGAGAACTCTATCAATTTTGAACTACGCATTTTTGCGCGGCACACCATTCTTTAAAACCCCATAACAAAAATTGTCTTAAAATGTCCTCAGTTGTCTTCGAGGCACTCCCGGGTTTATGCTCGAAGAGGAGCTATTCCACATTTAGGAGTAAATGATGGAGTCAGACAAGACAGGTGTGCAGATCTAGTTTTTTCTCAAAAAAGAAAAAAATTAGATCTCGGTTTCCAGAGAAACAAACTAGAAGTTAAATCCTTACAAGTCGGAAAAATGAAAAATCCTTGAGAAACAACAACCTAAAAAGAGAGAACTACAATGAAAACTTGGGGCGATCAGAAAGAACAATGTGTCACGAGATAATTGCATGCCCAAGGTGCAGCGAATGGATAAACGAGTTCGACTGGGACGACCATCAATGCCGAACGCCTGTTGCAGAGAAGATGCCAGTCGTAGAGCGTGAAAAGGAAAGGGTTCCTGAAGTTCTACTGGCCTGACGGGTCCTTTCCTTCCCCTCTCTTTTTTTCTCGAATTGCTTCATGAGTCTATTCTGAATGCCGTCCTGAGGCATGAAGAGAAATATTTGAGAACATCAATAGGGCAGAGGCGGCCTGATCGAGCTATGGTTCAACGATGTTTTCGGTTACTGGCGCCGCTCCACAGGAAAATTCTCAAGCGGAAGAGGGTGTGACAAATGCATCGTGCCGCAGCATAAAATATGGCAATCTGCAAAAGGTGGATCTGAAACCCCGGTGCGTGCATCAACGCACCCCTGCCTTTCTCTGATCAGCGCTGCAAGGGGGAAGTTTTTGAATTGATACTGCGCAACCGGTGGCGAGCTCAAGTTGGTTCCTCATTGCACCTCTCCAGCCCCCCAAAGATCAGGGACTCTTGCTCCCTTTGTACAAAAAATCGGTAAACATTCAAAGTCTCGGTAGAATCAGTCAGAATAAAGCGACGCTGATGATTTCATATTCTCGAACCTTTCAAAGCCAATCGGGCTAGAAATAGTCGGACTAAAAACGCCTTCCTCTTTCATAAACGGACTGTTGAACATTAAAGCCGCTCGCAAAAGGAGTTTTTAATCAGGCAGCCTTTTTTTTCTCAAACCTTTTCTAAAACATGGTGATAGACGAGCCCTGCCAGTATTCCGCCTATTATCGGCCCGACCCAGTAGATGTACCAGTAGCCCGGAAAGAAAAGACCGGCTATCATCGGGCCAATAGCGCGGGCAGGATTCATGGCAGCTCCAGTAAACGGACCCCCTACCAGAACATCCGCCAGAACGATGATTCCTACCCCGAACCCTGCGATCTTTGGCGCGCGCGCATCGATTACCGTGCCGTATACCGCCAAGACCAGGAAGAAAGTCATCACGAGCTCGAGAAGCATGCCCTGGGCGACTGAAATGGCATTAGAAAGGGTCGGCGCTCCCCAGTGGACAGCTGACCCGACAGCAGACGGAAAAAGCGCGACCAGAATACCTCCTGCAATCGTCGCGCCAGCGACTTCGGCGATGATATAGGGTATTACTTCGCGACCACGAAGCTTTCTTCCGACCCACAGTCCGAGGGCTACCGCAGGGTTGAGGACTCCTCCCCCAATCGCCATCGTCGCGGATATTGCAATCCCTAGGCCCAACCCATTTGCGAGAGCGGCTATCAAGAGAGCGGAACCTGGGTCCGTGATTCCCAAGTACTGCGTGGCAACGGCCGAACCGGCTCCCACGAAAACGAAAATGAAAGTGCCGATGAGTTCAGCGGCTAATTTCTGACCCAGATTAGGAGACTGTGACAACGGATTCTCGCCTCGAAGTGTAATTTTGGTTAACCTCAGGCCATACTAATGCCTTAAAGATGTTTTCGACATCGAACGTCATTCGCCGTTTCGAAATGCCGCGCGAATAATAACCTCTGTTTCAAAGCCGATGATGCTCATCTTTAGAGAAAAAGACTTCCATTGAAGAGGAGCTAAAAGCGACGCACCAAGAAACATCATCCCACTTTTCCCGTTGGCTGCTGATGCCCGGTCATGCACTTCAGTATCACTTTTTCAGAGCTTAGTAGCTTGATAAAAAATTGACCAAGTGGGGTTGGGACTTTTCCAGACTCGCCGTACCCATGGTGTTTTTTGCAAAGGTCGAGATGCAGAAAACTTAGCGCGCGCACACGGAAAGGGCGGCAAGCGCTATTGTTCCAAAAATTTCGGGAAAAATAGGTGACAAAGTCAGCGATAGTTTGGGGGCGCCTCCGAGTTGATTCAATCCGATCAAGGTTCCGACCAGTCCCAGTCCGGCCGTGATTATGGACAAGGTAAATTCAACTGTGTACTTTCCCAGAAATATCGCCGTCCCGTTAGAGGGGCGGAGTGAAAAAAACAGAGCTTCAAAGCTACGCCTTTCCTTCTCTCCTGCGACATCATCGACCATGAACTAAACGCTCCGACGAAGTTAAAATGAATCAAGAAACTTGGAAAGAGGCTCCCAGTGTTCACCGATGCGGAGTTTTGAATTGTCCCGATTTGATAGACTGAGAATCCTATAGGAGTGGTATCGGAGCTGGTGACTCCCTTGCTGACTGGTCTGATAGACTCAACTTGCTGTTAGAGCTTTGTTATCTCGGCACCCACAAGAGATACCTGTCAGCGCTGCAGCTGAAACGAGCGTGGATGATCTTGTGCAAACTCAAAGGTTAAATCACATGCAATAATCGCTCGGAGTGGTTGTGACCTGAAAATTGGGTAGCATGCAGAAATCTGACGGGTGGGATGCATATGTGTCGAAGGGGAACTCAGATCTTGGTCTCGTCGTGATTCACGAAGTCTTTGGATTCAACGACTACGTCAAATCAGTTGCAGACACTCTTGCAAAGAGTGGATATCACGCGGCCGCCGTTGATTTTTACAAGGGAAGGAGCGCAAAATCACTCGAAGAGGGTCTGGGCATACGCACTTCGCTCAAAAGAGAAGATATTCTCGGCGCGGCAAGGGCTGGCATCAGTATGCTAAAGCAAGGCGGCGTAAAGAAGTTCGGGACTCTGGGCTTTTGCATGGGTGGTGGATTCGCTCTTTTTGGTGCATGCAATATTCCTGAAGTAACGTGTTGTGTTGATTTTTACGGCTCGATCGATAATGCGGAAGAGACAGCAAATCTCAAGGGGCCTGTACTCTTGATTTTGGGCTCGGAAGATCCGCGAATCACCCCCTGGGCTAGCAGTTCTTTTCTTCCCGCAGTGGCGAAGTACAAAAAGAAGGTCGAAGTACATCTCTATCCAAACGCGCTGCACGCATTCCACAATTACTCTGGACCAAATTACAACAAACCAGCAGCAGACGATGCATGGGAAAGGACTCTGGACTTCCTGTCTCGCGTGAAATAACTGGTTACTGGAAGATCCTGGTATCAAGAAAATTCAATGACTTTCAAGCATGAATTCAGTGCCAAATGGCACTAATTGGTCGGCTTGACTTTGTCAATTTTAGTTTACTTGGCCTCATTTGACCATAGTAACTATTTCGAGCAGTCCTTTGCATCCGATAGAAGAAACGTTAGTAGGGCTTTTAGAGCAGTCAAGGCAAAGTGATTGTTCAAGGTAATACGCAACGCTAGCGACCGTTCCCAAAATTCGATATTCTCATTCTAAAGCGCATTTACGGGTCTGTTGCGGCCAGTGTGGAAAGTTCTATTGCATTACGTGCTGGAATGACTGCCCCAGATGCAATTGAGGCACGCATTATCAGCGACTCAAACTTCAGATGATTGGTCTTAATGCAACTCGGTGAAGAAAAACAGGTCGAGGCCTGGGTTCAACTCCTGCTTGTGCACATTTTTAGGAATCTTCGCTTTCTTCTATCTACAGAAAAATCAGAGCTGGTGGAACCAAGCCCTTACGTGCGGCCTTGTCAAGTAATAGATTACAATTAGCCCTATGATAAGACCGACCACATTGAAGGAAATGATAGACAGGATACTCAGCACGGCAAGAATTATCCCGAGCCACCAGGCCCAATTTGCTCCAACCCAGAAACCGTACGCTCCCACGAACCAGATAAGTCCCAAAATGACAAATAGGATAAGAATGATCCCAGTGACCGATCCAATGGAAAAAAACCCCAGTGCGAGCCCCACTAAAATGGTTCCGATGCCCGCGAGGATGGCTAAAATGCCAAGAATGGTTACTCCGGTGGGTCGCAAAGGTCTTACTCCCGTTGGCAGGCTGCTGCTTTTTTGAGCAGAACTCGCCTGAGTAGTTGGCGACACTGGTGTGCCGCAGTTTGGACAGAAAAGGGTAACCAGATCCAGAGTAGCTCCACAATTTCTGCAAAAAGGCATTATCTTTTCAAGGAAGACAAACTTGTATCCTATATTATTAACCTTGCCAAAAATTGAAGTCGTTAGAAAACTAGAGGCATGGTCATGGCCAAGAAACCTCCGCAGATGATGCTGCCATCCGATGCTTCCGAGAGACGTCCGCAACAATTTAGCTTCTCCTTTCAGTCCACGTATCACAGAT
>JBOGRL010000389.1:0-4387 GCA_050749505.1 Nitrososphaerales archaeon | reverse complement strand
AGGGGAAAAAGTCAAAAAAGGCTCTGCTACCGATTCTTTGGGATTCTAACCTCTTTCCGTGAGCCGCGATCAATCTCTTGTTTTTTCTTCGTTTCTTTGCTGCCTAGTTCAGAGTACTTTTTTCTCGCCGCAAAGATGAGGCCTGCGACAATGGCTCCGGCCCACGGGCCGACCCAAAATACGATCTGATTTTTGAACAGCTGCGAAGCGATTGCAGGTCCAAGGCTCCTTGAAGGATTAAACGATGCACCCGAGAACGGCCCTATGATTATAGTGAGAATGAAAATTGTAAACCCGCAAAGGATAGCCTGCCTTGCCGGCTTTCCCTTGAGCGAAGAAGATGAGACGAGCGTGGCGAGCGTCAGAAGGAGAGTTCCGATTATCTCCAAAACAGTTCCGGTAAACGGAGTCGCTCCGTCCTGTATCTTTGTCGAACCAAAATGCGTCGGCGAATTCAAAGTGTGAAAGGCAAGGTATAGTATCGGGCCCGCCACTACTCCCGCAAGGATTTGCACCACGAGATAGGGAAAGAACATCTTGCGGGGCATGAGCCCAGCAACGGCGTGCGCAAGACTCACCGAGGAGTTTATGTGCGCGCCAGAGATTTTGCCGTAAAGAAAAGTCGCTACCCCGACGACAAGGCCCACGGTAGTAGCGATGAACACCTGCTCCTTGTAGGGGTTCATTCCGGGTATCAGGTAGGAGGCTACGCCGGTAGAAGCCGCGAAAACCACGAGACAGAGAGTTCCCACGAACTCTAGCACGAGGCACTCGGGGAGGTCTTTGTATGGCAAGGGGGGATTGTGACGAATATCTGTCAAAGCGATAGAAACTCCTGCTTTAATTCCAATGGATGAAAAATAGCTAGGGTTTTTTCCATTTTTTCCCGCTTCACGTTTGGCTGTCCGCTTGCTGGCGCTCCTGCTGCTGCTTTTCTTGCGGAACCATTCCTTGCTCTTTGTAGTCGGTGGTAATACCGTGCATTAGTCTAGCAAGTATCCACATGGCTATGTACGTCATGACGAAGGCCGAAACCATGACGACTACGAGAGCAAAAATTTGGAGACCGAGTTGATGTAATGCCGCGAGCCCTCCACCAAAGAAAAGGCCGTTGGGAAGATTCCCGCTTCCAGACGCCACGGCGAACGTGTTTTGGACAAAGAATGCGGTCATGATGAACCCGAACGGGCCGAGGGTCATGTGGGTTGAGAGTAGTCCAATCGGATCAGTGAACCACTTGACACTCTTGTACGCTTTATCAGCTGCAAGGTATATCGGCCCGGAAACGAGACCCAGTATCACGGCGCTGTCCGGACTGACGTACCCTGCAAGCGGAGTTATGACTATCAGCCCGACTAGGAATCCGTTTGTTGCATATTGCAGATCCATCTTTTTTCCTAAAACGTAGCGGAAAAACATTGTCGAGAGGAAGCCAGAGACGGCCGAGAGCAGTGTTGAGACAACGACGATTATGGCATCATCGTCAAATTTGAGGGTGCTTCCGGCGTTAAACCCGAGCCACGCAAGCAGAAGCTGAAAACTTGAAAGAACCAGCCAGACAGGTACGATGTTGGTCTGAACCTGTGGGCTCTTGGTGTAGCCCTTCGCTCGCTCCTCCTTCCATATCTGCCAGAGAATCGCGAGCCCCGCAGCACCTGCCGCGGCGTGAACCACCGCGCCCCCCGCAAAGTCTCTAACTCCTAGCAGATACAACCAACCAGTTGGATTCCAGATCCAAGCGGCCGGAAGCGTCCATATTATTATGAAGTAGGCAATGCCGTAGATCGCAAAAGCGCTCATCTTCATTTTTCTCAAACCTACCAGTCCAACCAGCGCGAGCGTCACCGCCGCGAATGATGCCTCGAAGACATAGTACGTGCCCGTGTCGAGGCCCGAGCCGAAATAATGGGAGGTCATTGACCACCAAGTGCTAGTGAAGAGACCCAGGTTTGACACTCCGCCTAGGAATATGCCGTGGTAGAACGGGTTACCTATGACTCCGTTGATCGTCGGAGCGAACGCAATGTTAAACCCAATCCAAGCCATGAAAAATAGCGCAAGGCCGACAATCGTGAGGTTCTTGATCAGCGCCTTGTCTATTTTTTCGCCGAGAGATCCGACCTCAAGAAAGCCCGCGTAACCTGCCATGGACAGCACCATGACACCCGCAAACAACACCCACAGATTGTTGACTAGATCATTTGGGATCAAAAGAATCGCACGACCTTATTTTTGCACCCCAGCAGCTTTGAGTTAGCTTATCTTGGGGCAACTGCAATGAGCATTGCAAGGTTTTTTTGCTCTACTTTAACTGCCCCGTATTATTTGCTAGTCAGAGGATAGAGAGTAAAAGGTGAACAAATAATTGCGTTCCATTGTCCACAAAGGACACCAGGTGCCCGTTCTCAAAGACTCCGATGATGATCTTGAACGGCGGTGCAGGCAGGTTCGCGGGGTTTTGCACGATGTTAGGAAACAAGTACGATGCAAGTTCGATGAACCAAGCGGTCAGCACAAAGGGAGCGGTCAGTGTCGGAACCTTCCACTTGTCGTGGCATATCGCTGTGAGCCAAGCTGTTGCAATGCTTGCAAGCATCGCCCCAAACAACATTATCCCGAACATGATTGGCGCGCCCGGTGTCGAACCGGATTTCATAAAGAAACCCAAGAATACGCCCATTACTGCAACCGCGGTTAGGACGGAGTTAAATCCGTAAAGGCCTCTCAGGATGCTTGTCTTTTCGGCCTTGAGCGCGATTGCGGTCAAAGTTCCGATGAGTGAAGCGATGAAGCATGTGATTCCTCCAAAGTATATCGGGTATTGCGCCTTGTATGCAAAGGGAGCCAGCGGGATAGTCGCGACTGTCATTCCAATAAAGATCAGAACGCCGGTGATCCAATTTTCCTGGAAAAACACCTGTGCGATTCCGGTGAAAATCAGCTTAACAAAGCCACTTGCCCTGAACTCTTTCAGATGAAGACTTGGTGGAGATCCATCGGATTTTTCTTCCGAAGATTTTTCTCGCACTGGAGAACGGCTCTTGTCTTTTTCTTCCTTTTGCTGCTTCTGCTGTTCCTCCTTTTGCCTCACAGATTCCTTGAGCATCGATTGGCGCTGCTTTGGAGCAGGAGGCGGGCCAGCCAATTTCAACAAGCTCAATTTCTGACTAGCAAACAGGAAGACCCACGTGACGGCAACGAAAGCGGATGTCTCGACTGGTAATCCAAACACGCCGACGAACCATGTATTCGTTGACGTGATGAAAGCTGTTATGAACGATGCCGAAACCGCCATCGTGAACTGGGCCCAGTTTCTCTCCCAATATGTCGAACCGAGCGCTATTGCGGTTAATACTGAATTGAATCCCCAGAGACCGAAGTATACTTTATCCGGCTGAACGCCCAGCGCGAAAGCGAGCGCCCCGCCCGTGATCGTTCCCAAGACAGCCCAGCCGGCGACTTTGAGGCTGCTTATGGCTAGTCCGATGAGAAAAATGATCCCCGTCAGAGGAGAGCCGACAAAGAAAACCTGGGAGACACCATCCAGGATATAATCCACAATGTTTGCCCCGGGCAGCGGCGTGGGCAGAGGAGCTGTCACTCATAAACCACCGATGATCGGCTCTTATTTCTTGAAGCGGTTATTTGGAGTTGCTTAGTATTCCTATATACTAAGAGAATGGAACGAACGCGTAATTAGAGACTTTTAGATTCCGGTAATAGATGATGCCGCGAACGCGGAGGCAAGAGGAATTCCTCTCCAACCGTCTCCTATTATTCAAGGAAGTTTTTGCTCTAACTTGCCTATACAAGTCTAATTAATCTGTGTTCGCTAGTTTCTGATCGCGATGCCCCAAAATAGCCCAGAGAACGTAGCAAAACTCCCTCCCTCCCGCCAATCTCCTGCATCCTCGTCTGGAATGGAGCTTTCATCTCTTGCCTCCAATGTAATGTCGGCAATGGCGTTGGCAGACACCATAAGGTCGACGCTTGGGCCGAGGGGGCTGGATAAACTGCTGGTTGATCAGCTCGGAAATAGGGTCATAACAAACGATGGATACACGGTTCTTGTTTCGCTAAAGACGACAAATCCGGTGAATAGATTGCTGGTCGAGATATCCGAACGGCAGCAATTCAGCGTCGGCGACGGCACGACATCAGCGGTCATCATGGCTGCCGAGATGCTGAGAGAGGGGTACAGGATCATCGCCGAGTTCAAGGTCCATCCTACCAAGCTGATCGGGCAAATAGATGAGGCGCTAGGTCTTTCCAAGGATTATTTGAAGAACTCTTCCATTCAGGTTGGCTCCTTTGGAGACCCGCTACTGAGGCAGGTGATCAATACAGCCACCGCTTCAAAACTCGACGGGAGGGAGCTCTCGGATCT
>JBOGRL010000388.1:0-5515 GCA_050749505.1 Nitrososphaerales archaeon | reverse complement strand
GGTCTGGGTAGCTGACGATTATCTCTGGATAAAGAACTCAGACCCGCATGGGCTTGCTTGCATGATGACCCTCGATCAAGTCAGAGAGAACATCAACGGAGAGCCGACGAAATATCCCGAAGCTCAGTTCGTAATAGCGATCAAGAAATCAGTCGCGGACATAGCAAGCGATTACGAACTTGAAGGACTGATCAAACATGAAGCTGCGCACTGGCATTTAGGACACGCGGGAAAACAATCTACGCCAGAGCTGGAGAAAGAGGTCGCCGAAGTTCTTGGAGAGACGGAGATAGCAAACAATCTCTTCGCAATGCGCTATCTCGTGATTCACAACAAGGAAATCAAAAAGGCAAGCTGGGAGTCGATATGGTAAAAGAACAGCGAACTAGCCCGCGAATGTCGGAGTATCTTGTCGCACACACTCGGCAAGAGGACATGGCAAAGTCGATACTCTCGCATAAGGACATTGCAATCCCGTATCTTTCCTCGGTCAAGGTCTGGAGAGAAAGATGGCGTTGTCAAATCTGTTCTCGTTGTCAGTACGAAGAGATCGGCGAAGCGCTCAATCATAGGCGAAACAATGGACACGCTATCGAGCAGATGTTTTACGAGATCGATATTCAGCTCTACCCGCCTCGCAAAATCGGACTGGAAATCTACGGCGCGGGTACGTCCTCGTTCGACAAAGAGAGGCAGAGATTTCTCAAGGCGCAGGGCTGGCAGATCTACTATTACCCTAACTTGCTCTTAGAGCGCTTCCCTGAATGCTTCGAGCAGTTCTGTAGGCTCTTGAAGAAAGCGGTAGAGGGCGGTCTAATTTGAGCGCCGAAAAACCGATCAAATTTGTCTATCAGGATGGCTACGGGATGATTCCGAGATCATGCATCTGCGGCGATTGTCAAGGAGATGGTCACGATTTCGAGGGATTCAACGAGTGTGATACTTGTCAAGCGACTGGAATCTGGTGCGACCACACAGAGGACGACCATCAAGAAATCTGGGATGAAGCTAAGAGAGCGCAACGTGCAATAAGAAGCTGAAGAAGAAATGAGCAACGACCAGACGCCAATCGACAAAATGTGCAATATCCTGAATGCAATCTGGATCACCGAGCGCCTGAAATCTGACGGCAAGCTCGGCTCTGAGACTCACGACAAGCTGCGGTTGATCCTCGGAAACGAGCTCTCCGAATTGATGAAACAGTTTGAGGCGAAGTAATGAACATCGAACAGATCGGAGAGGGTCGCTGGAAAGTCCAGAGCAGGACGCAGAAAGATGCATCCTATCTCGTCAAGTTCTGGGCGGAGAAAAACTACTATTCCTGCGATTGCTCTTGGGGTCTCTACAGCGCGGAGAGGACTGGATCGCCCTGCGCTCACGTCAAGGAAGTAATAGAAAGGATCGTGTCGAATAATGCAAAGAATCCAACGCAAGCGAACTAGAGGCTGGCGTATGCCCGAGAATGCAATCTACGTAGGGCGCCCTTCAAAGTGGGGAAATCCGTATCCGATAGATGCAAATACGACAAGAGCGCAATCGCTCAAACTTTACCTCAACTATGTCATCGCGAAACGCAAGGAAGATTCCCACTGGCTAGATGAGCTTAGAGGAAAAGACCTAGCCTGCTGGTGTCCACTCAACAAACCCTGTCATGCTGACATTTTGATCGCTTGTCTGGACTCCGAAAAACTAGAATGGGGAGAAGCGTTGCCACTTTGAGCTGGCTTCTAAAACTCGCAGAAGAGAAGGAACGCAAAGGGGCGGAAAGCGGAGAGTACCCGAAAGACTGGGATCTAATCGCTTACAAAATCAAGGCGCTCAAGGGATGGTGCTGCGAAAGATGCGGACGTTCGCATGAGAAAGACGGAGCGCAAGGATTCGTCCTAACCGTGCATCACTTGACGGGAGAGAAATTTCTCTGCGAAGAATGGAACCTGGCGGCGCTCTGCCAGCGCTGCCACTTGCACGTGCAAAACAAGGTCGATTTCTACAGAGTACCGCAAATATTCGACTGGCTCAGCTTGGAATACAGTCCACTCAAAACTCACTCGGCGTGGATGGCTAGGCACATCAAAGGGTACAACGTGTACGCATGGCTCAAGGGCAAGCCTCTGATTCCTCTTGAGAAAATAGTCGAACGGGATTATTCAAAAGAGTGGAAATCAAAATGATCGCTCAGAAAGAGAAGAAAGAATCTGAAATCGTGAAGCCTACACCCCTTCCACTTTCTTTACGAAATAGGTAGAATCTGAGAAATGAGCGAATGTAACTAGCCTTTCCTTCTTTTCGCGGTCTTTTCGCTTAGCTCGTGCATCTCTTCAATAGCAGCGCTTACGCTCGTTTTCCATTCCTCAAGCTCGGCGATTCTTTTCTTGAGCGATTCAACGTCCTCGGACATGATGACTTGCGGGCGCGGTTCCAAGAGCGTCAGATCGGGGATAGCTTTCTGATATTCTTCTAAGAGCTCCTTTTCATCGGGTCTGTAGTAATTATCGCCCAAACCAACGGTATGACCTAGAAGCATCTCGACGTGCAGGGATTTCATTTTTCGCTCGCAGACCGTCTTGAAGAATTTTCGAAAGCCGTGATCCGCCTGGAATTCATGGCGTTTCTTTCCCTTCTCTAGTGACGTCCTGAGACCCGTAGCTTTGAGCGCGTCCTCTATCATGCGCTTTACGCCGGTTGATTTCAGCCGGACGGGTAGGTGAGGCTCGCCCTTGCCGAGACGGTCAGGGTGAAACAGGTCTCGGATGACAGGAGAATCCTTCGTGATCTTCTCTCCCTGAGCTTTGCGAAAGTCGATGTACTCCTGAATCGCATGTTGGCACTCTGGCGTGATGAACGAGAAATATTCTTCCGGCGTGCCCGCGTAAATTCGAATCCTGCCGTTCTCGGAGATGTGTCCATAATTCAGGTAATCGAAAGAGCCGAGACGACAGCCGGAAGATTCCATTACAAGAACAGCGGGTTTTATCCTGCGGTCAGGGTAGGAGAGGATTGTTTTGATTTCTTCAACCGAGGGCGCTCTATCGTTTGCGGCTCTGGCACGAGGAGGAATCCTTCGAGCGAGTTTCTTCCAATTCAGCACTACGTCGTTCTCTTCAAGGAATAATTTGACAGGCTGGTACAGGTTCTTGATTCGTGACTCGCTGATCTCTTTCCTCTCTGCCCTTTGCTTCTGAAACTGGATGTACTCGTTTATGCGATACGTTGTCCAGTGAGGATCCTGTTTCGCCTTCTTACAAAATTCACTAGCCTGCTCTTTCAGAGAACCTTTGATTTCGAGATAGTTGAAGAATGCCGCCAGATCCTTTTCGTAGTTCCTCTTCGTGTTCTGGTTTCGGATTGCCTGAAAGAACTCGGTCAAGGGGTCTAGCTCAACGAGCATGTCTGAAGCGATATAATAAATGCTATTTTAAGACCCAAATGATGGTGCGGGAGGTGGGATTTGAACCCACGAACCCCTAAGGGACAGGAGTTCTGCTGCTATGCTGCGGTTCCTCTTTCGAAAAAGAACACAGCAAAGATCCTCAGTCTCGCAAGCTAGCCTCGTAATGAGGCAAACCACCTGCGCCTTTGACCAGGCTGGGCGACCCCCGCGCGAGATTTTACGAATAGTTTTGAGTTTCTTAAGGTTTCGCGAAGCGAGAGTAAATCCCTTAAGCAAGAGAATTTTATTCAATACTCATGCCGGATAAGAATCCAGAGCTAGCGGATGGAGCCCAGGCTCCAGATTTCAAACTAAAGTCAGACGACGGCAAAACGTATTCGCTTGCTGATTTCCAAGGAAAAGAAGTCGTCCTTTACTTTTATCCAAAGGATGATACTCCGGGTTGCACAAAGGAAGCTTGCTCGTTCCGTGATACCTTTCCAGATTTTACAAAGCGTGGAGTACAGATACTCGGCGTCAGCACTGATGGTCTGGACTCGCATTCAAAGTTCCGGAGCAAGTACGACCTCAACTTTCCGTTGCTTTCAGACCCCGAACACAAGCTCTCAGATGCCTACGGCGTATACAAGCTCAAGAACATGTATGGCAAGACATTTTGGGGCATTGAAAGGTCGACGTTTATCATCGGCAAGGATGGGAAGATCAAGAAATCATTCAGGCGCGTGCAAGTGGACGGCCACGCTGACGAGATTATGAAAAATCTCTAGCCTTTGAGAAACGTTTTTCTCATTCGCCTGAAAGAAGTTCGCGTTGTCAAACTATGGCAAGAAAGAAAACTGAAAAGCAACGAATGAAGAAAGCGCACAGGCGAGCTCTCCATGGGGATATACGCAGACGGGTAAAGCGGAGTAACAGATCATAGGCTCCTTTTTTCCTCCACCCTAGATTTTTTTCAAAAAAAATCAAAGCAGTTTTGGTCTTCTCAACACAGACCGCGACTCTCCGCCACTGTTTTTCAGTCTCGATTTGTTTCGAGCAGATGGCTTGATTATGGTCGGTTTAGGTTTATGGACAGATCGACCCGAGTCAACCCCCCAAATCTTCGAAAACCAGGATTCTAACCCCACAGAGTACTTATAGCCAGATAGATACGGGAGCCCTGGACGGGCTGGCTGCCAATTGGGCAGGGGCCCTCCGGCTGAATTTCGAGTCTGGAGCCCGCTTGGGGCTCCGTTGCTCGTTGGTGAGAGTCCCTCCAAAGTCGCCTGAAAATCAGGGTCGTGGCATTCGTCGGACTTTGGCAATCCGCAACGCCGGCATATTTCACTTCTTCGCAACGCGCTGGCCTCGCTCGGCTCGAAAGTATGGCGGAGAACCGTCATGTTCCCTCAGCCTCCTCTGATTAAACTTTCTCACCGCTCACCCTCTTTCCACAAGAAAGGCATATCCTCTCGCGTTCGACCAGTTTGGTTTCATGGTACCAAGAGAACTGAGTCGAGCCGCTGTTCCACTTGTGAAAGCCAAGCCGGCACTTCAGGTTCATGCTTTCACCGCCTCCTTGGTCAAAATCTTCTGGAGTGTGCCGAGTTCCTTCTGATTAAGAACTCTCATCCCAGCTTCGAGCAATTTCTTGCTCTCTGTTTTGCTCCAATAGTGGTCTATTCCCCGCGAACCGATGTATTTGGCTATTCGTTCAGCTCCATGCTCGCTTAGGCCCGGGTGGATTAAGATCTTGTCTCCATCTTTCGTTGTTTTGAATTCTCCCCTCGCGACTGACTCCAAGCACTTCTGAGCCGAGGGATTCTTCTTCCTCAGAGCTTCAAGTTCCATCGCTTTGCCATCCAGAGTTGAAAGGATGACTTCTTGGATCGTCTTTCTCGGTGATTTCTTTTCCGCCTTGGTCGGCGTTCCCTTGACTGCTTTGGCTTCACCTATATCTGGTCTTTGAGCCATTAGGTCGTTTCGCAGGGTTAGGGCGGTAAAGACTATGACTTAAATTTACTTTGAGGTAATATTACGTTCAAAGACGCGATTAGGGCACTTTGCGACGTTGCCCCCTAGCTATTTCGACGTAAAATATCTCAATCCCATGCTCGCGTCCTGCTGGGCGCACGCGATCAATAT
>JBOGRL010000387.1:0-2285 GCA_050749505.1 Nitrososphaerales archaeon | reverse complement strand
TCCGGGGGTTTTTCGGTTTTGGATAAAGTTCCACGTTAGTCAATTTAACAAACCTGCCAGCGATTGTGGTGCTTGGATCTCTCCACAGTGATATGATGGCTCTCAAGTATTCGTCGTGGATGTTCCCTCTTTCCTTGAACGGAACATTAAACGCCTTAAACCCCATCTCGGAGTAGGGTGATTTGCTTCCTATCCCTACTCCGAGGATAAACCGTCCGCCTGAGATATTATCAAGATTTGCTGATTGTTTAGCTACTGTTAGGGGATTGGCAAGGGGAAGTATGACAACCCCTGTTCCGATGGTTATTTTCTCAGTCTTTGCAGCTATGTAAGAAAGCGTAGTCAAGGGCTCGTAGAAGACAGGTTCTTTACTTGGATTGACATCTTCCAAACTTCCGCACACAACGTGTCGCCGGTAGGCTTCACCACCCGAAAGTTGCAAATCATACGACCAGACGGAATCGTAACCCAGTTCTTCGGCAGTTACAGCTGTTGAAACTATTTCCTTAATTCCAGCGTGGGGTCCGGAAAGTGGAAGCAGAACTCCGAATTTCAAATAATGAATTTCTGTAGCTGACGCTCATAGATAATAGTTTCCTGAACAAGTCTCATCAGGGCAACTTTGATTATACGTCGAATCTTTACTGAGATTTGTACATTGTTTGCCACGAGATCCGTCAAGTCCCTCAAAAGAAGTGGGAATGACCTCCGATTCGGCAATGTTCCAATCAATGCTGTCGATCCAGCAGTAAGCGCTGTAATTCATCTTCCGACGATTGAGGGCGAGCACGCTGGGCGGCCAAAGTCCCGAGTGAAATGCAACTCGGTGCCATACAGCATCTGAAAAGATGTGGTCCCTTTAATTCTTGAATATCCGAAGGGAGGAAAAGAGATTGGCCCACAAATTAGATATCCAGAATCCGATCAAATTGACTGCGCTGTAGAAAGAAATCTTTGGGGGCATTCCAAAGAGGAAAAAACGGGAAATAGTTGGATCCCCTATTTGGCTGGCAAATTGAACCATAGGATAGATGCTAGACACTATTACCTAAGGTCGCAGATTTCACGGTATCAAGGTTTCTTGGTTCCGGCTTGAGTAGGAAATTAGTGCCCTAAATAGTACCTGGCAGTGGTATTTGAAGGACACAAGAATTGCATTATTCGAATTGATTTCATGTCGGAAGTCATTAAAAGAAGCTAGGTATACCCCCCTAGGGGAGGATCGGTACTAGCTAATGACTGTTATAACTACCCATTCTGATTCATATAGAAATTACAGCAAAAGCCCAATTCAAACTCTGAACAGCTCAAAACACTATGATTTCAAACAGATGACTCGAATAACATCTCTTTTGATTGATAGCTCACCACTTCTCGACGATTGTCGAGCATTCAAGAGAGCTGCAGTTGCCGCATTTCTGCAAAGTTGATATTTTTGAGAAAAATGCTGGCAAGCTAAAATTGTCTGTGCGTAATAAAACAGATATAATCAAGCTTGTCGAAGAAAATTCTGATCATGACAAAACTCAGATTGACTCTTGCATGCTGGGAATATGACAGGACAGAAGCTCTGCGGAGCGGCAAAGTTGAACCCGAAGGAATTGACCTGAATTACATCACGATGCCGGTCCAGGAGACTTTCTTCCGGATGCTTCGCGACCAAGAATTTGACGCCTCGGAAATGTCGCTTGCATCGTACACACTTTCACTAGAAAGTGAAAAACCAGAGCTGATCGCAATACCCGTGTTCCCTTCGAGATTGTTTCGTCACCATTCAATCTATGTGAACGTAAACAGCGGGATCAGGGAGCCCAAGGATCTCATTGGAAAGCGTGTTGGTGTGCCGGAATGGGAACTCACAGCCGGTGTATGGATTCGCGGCATTCTATCTGACTATTACCAGGTTCCACTGTCGTCGGTCACGTATTACACTGGTGGTGAAGAAAAGCCGGGGCGGAGGGAAAAGATACCAATCAAAAACCTGCCCAAAGCTGTCGAAGTGATCGACATAGGCCCCTAGAAGACGCTTTCGAAAATGCTCGATGATGGCGAGGTTGACGCTCTGTATACCCCCAGGACGCCATCGTGCTTTGCGCGCGGCTCGAAAAATGTTCGGAGGCTCTTTGTAAATGCGGATGCGGAAGAGGAGAGATATTACTCAGAGACGCATATTTTTCCGATAATGCACACGGTTGTGCTTCGAAGAGATAGATATGAAGCAAATCCATGGATTGCACGATCGCTTTTCAAGGCCTTTGTACAGGCACAACAGTTTACGTACCACA
>JBOGRL010000386.1:0-5948 GCA_050749505.1 Nitrososphaerales archaeon | reverse complement strand
GGCTTCGCAGGTCGCCGGTGGTCTCGGACTAGCCTCTTCGGCAAACCTGAGCGACGGTTTCGCGCTTTTTGAGCCGGTTCACGGGTGCGCACCGGACATCGCGGGTAAGGGGATCGCAAACCCGCTGTCGATGCTCTTTACTGCAAAGACGATGCTCGAGTGGCTGGGCGGAAAGAGGGAAGACTCTAACTGCGTTGAAGCAGCAAGACTGCTAGAATCTGCTGTCTCGATTGTAACGAGTTCTAACACAAAGACCCCGGACATTGGAGGGAAATCCAGTACGGAAGAAGTAGCTCGCGCGATCTCGGCGGAAATAAAAAGACAAAAAAATGGACTTGACCAGGAAGACACCGGAATCATCAGGGAAAACGTCCTGCTGAAATGGTGATTCTCTTTACGGTGAAAAAGATAATATGACAAGTTTAGAGCAACAACAGCAACAGACCGGCGGCAATGCAACCGCGATATACGACAAGGACGTGACCACATCAGAAGTAAAGAAGAACGAAACCATAGCCGTGCTGGGCTACGGGATTCAAGGGAGGGCGCAGTCAAGCAACCTGAGTGACTCTGGGTTCAAGGTCATCGTGGGCCTGAGAAAGGGGGGCAGGTCTTGGGACCTTGCAAAGGCAGACGGACACAACGTCATGGAAGTCACAGAGGCCGCAAGGGCAGCTGACATTATCCATGTACTTGTCCCCGACATGGTTCAGGGAGACCTCTACAAGGAGATTGAGCCCTACGTAACAAAGGGCAAGGCTCTCGGATTCTCGCACGGCGCAGCGATTCACTGGGGATGGATCAAGCCGCCCACCGACATTGACGTGTTCATGGTTGCCCCAAAAGCTCCGGGTCAGAGGGTGAGGGAAGTCTATCTGCAGGGTTTTGGAACTCCATCCATAATCGCAGTCCATCAGGACGCGACTGGTCGCGCCTGGCAGAGAGCTCTTGAGTTTGCGAAGGGCATCGGGAGTACAAGAGCCGGCGTGATCAAGACCACGTTCAAGGAGGAGACTGAGAGCGACTGGTTCGGCGAGCAGGTTGACCTCTGCGGCGGCGTAGACCGGATGATCAGGACGGCGTTTGAAGTACTCGTTGAGAATGGATACCAGCCCGAGATCGCGTACTTCGAGTGCCTCCACGAGCTGAAGCTCATCGTTGATCTAGTCCAGAGGTACGGGATTGCAGGGATGTACCGCGGAGTCAGCGAGACGGCAAGGTTTGGGGGACTCACAGTAGGCGGAAACGTGATCAACAGCGAGACAAAGGAAAGGATGCGCCAAGCCCTCAGGGACATCCAGTCGGGCGCATTTGCCGAGCGGTGGGTGAGCTCGTACAGAGATGAAAAGGCAAGGGCCTTTGAAAAGCACCTAGACGAGCTGGACGCGCACCCCATCGAGCAGGTGGGAAAGCGCCTGAGGCGCATGATGTGGCCTGATGACGACTCGCCTTCAGGAAAGGTCGCAAGCTGGTCAAAGTTATCCAAAAAGGAGAAGACGAAGAAGAGCACTCCGCAGGGCAGCAAGAAGAAATCCGCCAAGCCAAAAAGTAAGAAGAGAGCGCAAAAGAATAAACGCTAGGCCTGAACAAGTACTTACTTTATCCGGGAGATGGAGGCGAAGAACAAATGTCGGGCGGACAGACGATAGTAGAAAAAATAGTTTCGCGCGCAACAGGAAACCAGGTTAGAGCAGGAGACCTGGTTGAGGTTCTCCCAATAGACAAGCTCTACTTCAATGAGGTCATCGCCCCGCCCGCGATAGTAAACTACAGAGCTGATTTTGAGCCAGTGTTCCAAGAAGTCGCCGCTTTATCATCAGGTTCCGGACAACTGGAGAATGAGATAGTCGTGTTCGGTGAAGGTGGGAAGACAAAGATGAAGGTGTTTGATCCAAAGCGCGTGTGCTTCATCCCCGACCACACAGTCCCGTCTTGCTCGGTCAAGGTGGCGCAGGGCGTCAACATGATGAAAGAATTTGCCAGAGACCAGGGGATCAAGATGTACAAAGAGGGCGACGGAATAGAGCACACCGTCGTCACAGAAGAAGGGTTCGTGCGTCCCGGCGAGGTCGTCGTAGCAACGGACAGCCACACAGACACGGTCGGCGCTATCGGCGCGCTCGGCTTTGGAATCGGGACTACTGAAGCAGAGTATGCGCTCGCGCTGGGCGAGATTTACGATTTCTTCGTCCCGGACTCGTACAAGTTTGTGATCTCGGGCGAGTTTCAGCGGGGCGTATCGGCAAAGGATCTGGTACTACAAATCCTTGGCGGGCTCAAGGAGGGTGGCTGCTCAAAACGCGTGGCGGAGTACAGCGGAGAAACTATGAGGAAGATGGGCATGGATGGCCGCTTTACGATGTGCAACATGTCGGTCGAGATGAGCGCGCGGACTGCAATAGTAAACCCAGACCGGGTAACTCTGGATTTCATGCAAGACATCGTGCGGAGGCATCCTGAACTTTCAATTGAGTTGACAGAAAGCATGAGCAGAATCAACATGACTCGGAGCGATGAGGACGCCGTCTACTCATCCAGGATGGATCTTGACGCATCAGAGACAGTGCCGCAGGTCGCGCTTCCGCACTCACCTGCGAACGCAAAGCCGGCTAGCGAGGTGAACGACGAGATCAGTCAAGTATTCCTGGGTTCGTGTACAAACGCCAGGCATTCTGATCTCCTAGAGGCTGCACGCGTCATCAAGGGAAGGAAGGTGCACAGCGGAGTCAATCTGCTGGTCATACCTGCTTCGAGGCTCGTCTACAACTGGGCGATGGATGAGGGCATTCTGAAGATATTCGCTGACGCCGGCGCAAATATCGAGTCATCCAACTGCGGCCCCTGCTTCGGAAAGCACATGGGAGTGCTCTCGCCGGGCGATAGGTGCCTGAGCACTTCAAACAGGAACTACAAGGGGCGAATGGGCTCTCCGGAAGCATTCATTTATCTGGCGTCGCCAGCAACGGCTGCCGCCACCGCAATAGAGGGCAAAATTGCAGACCCGAGGAAATACTACACTTGATGAGCTCTGGAAGAGTTAGCGGCACAGTCACGGTGAAGTTGGGCGATGACATCAACACTGACTACATAATCCCCGCCTACCTTCTCCAGGAGGCCTGGGACAAGCGATTTTTCGCTGACTATGCATTTGAAAGGTACCGACCGGATTTTCCGAAAGTATGCCGTGCAAACCCAAACAAGGACAACATAGTGGTTGCAGGAATAAATTTCGGCTGTGGTTCAAGCCGCGAGCAGGCAGTTTACGCTATCCAGTACAATTACGTCAACGCCGTCATCGCAGAATCCTTCCCTGACATTTTCTTTCGCAATTCAATAAACAACTCATTCTGCGTCGTGAAGGTCGCAAGCACCAAGGAGTTTCAAATCGGGGATAGGGTCGAGATCGACCTTGAAAGCCTGGTCGTCAGGCGCAACGGATCTGACGAGAAAGAAATCCTGATGAACGAAGAAGAGAGAGATCTGCTCGTCGCAGGCGGAAGGCTGGGGCAGGTAAAGGATAGACTGAAACAGAGGTTGCTTACTCCTCTTTGAAGAATTCGTCATCATCCTCGGCTGCCTCGAAAAATCTACTCGCAAGCCAAGAAGAAGAAGAAGAAGAAACGATTTCAGTTGCAATTCAAGGAGAGCTCGGCGCATACAGCCAGCAGGCGGTGTACTCTTTCTTCGGAAGGGCGAAGGTGGGAAAAGTCATTCCGCTCCCGACTTTACAGCGCGTCTTCTCGTCACTGTGCCAGGAAGGAGGAGAAAACGCGCCGGACTGCGCCGTTGTCCCGATTGAAAACAGCCTGGCCGGGAGCGTCGGCGAAACAGTAGACCTCCTGATCAGCAGGAACGTGAGGATGGTCGGCGAAACGAGCATCCCTGTTGAGCATTGCCTGATCATACACAAAGATACTTCGTTTGACAAGATAAAGAAGGTCATGTCCCATCCGCAGGCGCTCGCGCAGTGTAGAGAGTATCTTGATCGGGCCGGCTGGGAGCAGATCTCCGTATACGACACCGCCGGCTCTGTCAAGATGATCAAGGAGCAAAACCTGAAGGATGTGGCTGCCATAGCAAGCGAACTCGCGTGCGAAATCTACGGAATGAAACTCGCTGCAAGGGACATCGAGGACGACAAGTCAAACACCACAAGGTTTGTGGTGATTGAAAACGCGGAAAAAAATTCAGAAATTTCAACAGGCAAACCAACCGGCGACGACAAGACCTCGGCAATATTTGCTACGAAACACGAGCCGGGCTGCCTTGTGAAGGCGCTTTCTTCGCTCTCATCGCGGGGCATAAACCTGACCAGGATAGAGTCAAGGCCCATAAGAGGAAAGCCCTGGGAGTATTATTTTTACGTGGATTTCTCGGGTCACATGAAGGAAGAAAGGTGCAAAATGGCAGCTGAAGATCTTAAAAACCACGTTGACGAACTGAAAGTCCTCGGGTCTTACAAGCGAAACGTGTAAAGAAAGTGGAGGGAGAGTGTTTTTGGATTTCTTTTGAGCAACTACAAAACCTACGTCATGAAATTCGGCGGATCATCTCTGGCCGGGCCGAAGGAAATCCTCCAGAGCGCATCGATAGTAAAAAAGTATGCCTCTGATTCCAACCTGATCATAGTATGCTCGGCGATGGGTGACACCACAGACCACCTTCTCAATGCAATCGGACACGCGAAGAGGGGCGAAACCGACCAGGCGCGCAAAGTAGTTTCAGAAATCCACGTCGCACACGTCTCCGCGATGAACGAGACGATACAGGACGCCAAGTTCAAGGCAATTTGCCAGGATGTGGTTGCAGAGCGCTTTGATGAGATAGACAGGGCACTCCTCGGGATCTCCTTGCTCAAAGATTTGAGCCCCAGGTCCTTGGATTATTTTCTCTCATTCGGGGAGAGGCTTGCTACCAACATCATGACCAACTGCCTGGCAGGCTCTGGCTTGAGGACAAGGTACCTCACGGGCGGCGAGGCCGGCATCATGACTGATGAAAGTTTTGGTTCAGCCGAACCCATTTTGAAAATTACAAACGAAAAAATCAAAGATGCACTTTTACCTCTGATTGCGGAAAAAATCATCCCGGTCGTCACCGGATACATCGCCGAGACTTTTGAATCGCATGAAATCATCACCCTCGGCCGCGGTGGATCAGACTACACCGCGACGCTCATCGCGGCAGCAATAGACGCAGATGAAATTGTACTCTGGACAGACGTGGACGGCATCCTGACCGCCGATCCAAAGATAATCAAGGATGCAAAGATACTGGAACAGATCACCTATTTGGAGGCAATGGAGATGAGTGCCTTTGGTGCAAAATCGATGCAACCCAGAGCTCTTGAACCGGCGGCGAGGAAAGGGATCGCGGTGAGGATAAGGAACACGTTCAACCCGGAGGTTCCCGGTACACTAATCGTTTCACCGAGTAGAATAGTTAACGGCGCAAGGAGTGGAGTAAAAGCAGTCGGCGCTATCACAAATGTGGGAGTAATCACAATCAGCGGAACTAGCATCGTGGGCAGTCCCGGAACCGCCGCAAAGATTTTCGAGATACTAAAACAGCTCGGCGTGGGAATAATGATGATGTCCCAATCTGTTTCGGAGAACAACGTCTCGCTGGTCGTGAGGAGGGATGCGCTACACAGAGTGATCAGGGCATTCAAAAAAGAGCTTCTACTTGAAGACCCGGATTTTACTTCTCCTTCTTCCTCGGAAAAGCCATCGTCGCACCACCAGGCAGCAAAAACTTTTCCCGACGGGAGTAGCACCAGGTTCAATCAGCTTGACTACGAGGACGACGTGTCGATACTTGCTGTCTTGGGCCGCGGCATGATCGGGACTCCGGGCATAGCGGGTAGAGTTTTTAGCAGCGTAGCAAGGCAGGGAATAAACATCAGGATGATCGCTCAAGGATCCTCAGAGATCAACATATCCTTCGTC
>JBOGRL010000385.1:0-11156 GCA_050749505.1 Nitrososphaerales archaeon | reverse complement strand
TGGAGTTGGCAAGCCTCAAGCGGGAGCGCGCTCGAAAACTGTCTCTCACAGCTTAGAGATAATATAGTGTTATATTAACTAGAAAACTTATAGTTTATAACGCTGTATTTGAATCTCAATCGTCAATGCAGTCCACGGAGAACCCTGTATCCTCACAGAGCAGCAGGCCTCTGAAGCAGACTTTCTCCTGCTTGGTCGATGCTATGAGATTTGCGCATCGGAAAGAGCAGCTGGAGGAAGTGATAAACGAGATTCAGGACAGATCGGAACGGAGCTTGTCAAGTCTGGATGGGTTGAACGAGCGCATAGCCGAGTTAATACGATCCCTTAGTACCAGGCTCGATCAAGAGTGTGTAAAGGATTTAGGAAACCAGATTAGTAGTTTCTCGCTTCTCGCGATAGAACAGACAAAGAACACATTAAATGGAAAAATCAAAGCTGAGCTTGACACGCAGCAGTCTGATCTCGACGCTGAGAGAACTAAGATGTTTATGAGTCTGGAAGCTTTCATTGCAACTTCCCCATTTCCTATTCGAGACAAGATCTCGAAGGTGAAGCTGATTGATGGGGCTTACGAGGCCAGAGGAACCTATGGCTGCGCCCAAAATATTCAGTACGAAGTGACCTATGACACGAAGAAAAGCAGAATCCTAAGCAGGGAACTCAGGCTCTCAACGTTTGAAAAAGACATCAAGATCCCGATTTCCCTTGGAAAGACCTGGCTGAGGAAAGAGCAAGTGCCCGAGTATGAAAGGGTCGATCAGTATTTTCTTGAGAGCGCAGAGGCAGCGGAGAGTAGCCTGATTGCTATCTTCAAGCATGCTGAAAAAGATGCGAAATTGAAACTTGTGTACTCGCGAATCGACCATCACTCCTCGCTTACGGTAGAGTATGCGGATGCTCAGAAGAGCATTGAAATCACAGCAACACCAGGTCTCAACAAGTTCTTGGAGTCGACGTTGCTCGAAAGAGCCATGGAACGCCTTTGGCTAGCGATAGTCGAACTCGAGAACAATAACATGTCGGGGCTTTCAAAGTTACAATCAGACGGGCAGGATGTCTTGGAGAAACTGGATTCTTTTTCTTTTTTCGCGAAATCATGGAAATTAGTTGCGCCCAAAGTAGCTATGGAAATAAAGGCAATGGCGGACGCGAGAGAAGGCAACTCGAACTCTACTAGTCCTGAAGAAAGGTTGAGCGAAGCTTTCGTGCGCGAGAAGCTTGCCTCGCTGGGTAAGGATGGAACGACACTGCTAGAAACCCTCGGCCTGAATGAAAATTAGATCTTCGTAACCCCCTAGTGACTCTTTGCATTCATCATCAAGTAATAATCGACTCCCAAGTTTGAAAAGAGAAGAATAGCGCTAAGGAATAGCGTAATTGAAAGTGCTTCGGTGTTTGCCAGAAACGGTGCGTATCTGTTCAACAACGGGATCACATCAGAAAAACTTGTGTGAGGATAGTAAGCGACGAAAAGGTATGCAAAGAGGTCAAAGACTCCGAGGAAAAGCTGGGTGCCGAAGCTTCCGAGTTCATAAATATCGTAGATCAAGTATGCGGTAGCAATCGCTATTGAGCCGAACACGGCGACTGGGGCACTGACAAAATAAATCGTGGCGGCAACAATAATGCAGGTCAGCCCGACAGTCAGGGAAAGAGGGCCGTTGGATCGAAAAATCGATTCGCCTTTGTTCCTGATCCATATTGGTGAGAGAGAAATCAGTCCCAAGCTAATTAGCACCATGAAATCCGTCACATTCACCAGAAAGTCCTCCCCTGCTATTGCGAGTAGGACTATTGAAACAAGAATAAACAACCACGAAATTCGCGTTATCGACCTAGGGAGGAATCCGTCCTCTCCAAGCGACGAGAGGTGACGAGACGCTGCCATGAAGGCGGGGACAAACGTCGTGAATGTAGCTATCAGGAAGGCGATTGCCATAATGCTTTCCTGATTCACGCCGAGAAATTCTCTGGAGATGTAGAGTGCAGGAATACTGGCCTGCTGGAGTACAACCAACGCTGGACGAGAGGCATAGACTGCCAGTCCGTAGAAGATGTTGATGCTAGCTGCTATGACTACAGTGGAAATCATGGCAATACCGAGATATCGGTGCTTATCCACTCTGTAGCCTCGCTTTACCCACGAAACGATCGGGAGCGTAGAAGAGGTTAGTACATCTTTTTCCAGGGCCTGGATCTCTTGAAAGCCGAAGAAGAGCAGATAGAGGTATGCAGTGTTTGTAATCAGAGCGAAAATCCAGCTTCTCCACCCAGTCCAGTTCCCCAAGCCCAGGATTCCTGAGAGGTTCCAGGAACCATAATTCCCGAGGAGTACACTTTGTGAAAACAGGATCAGAATCATAACGCCGGTCAGAAGGATCTGAACCTGTCCGATCACGCGTATGAAGCGTCTTTCGAAAATGGAATTCATCAAGAACCATGCGGCGAATAGGGCCACAATCATGTACACTATCGCGGTTTGAGCCGTGCCAACAATGCCGTAGTATGATAGAAGTTCTCGCATGTATTGAAAGTCAAACAGCACGAAAATTATTGCAGAATACGCGGCAAGCGCCGTGTTTGCCACCAGCATGGACAGCCTCGATATGAAGTATCTCACGCTCCTTGTGCCACACGCCGCCCTTACGAATGATGGACCTCCAACGCTTTCCATTTTCTTGGTTTGGGTAATCGTGTACATGTTTGCATAGAGCTTTGCCATCAAGATCGATAGGATGGTCGCGATCACCAGGGACAGAAGTGAGACGAGCTCATACTGCATCATGTTCAGAGGAATCAAAATAAAGAGCGGCGAGCCGAGCGTAGCACCTATTCCGATTGCTAGGATAGTTCCGAATCCGTAGACTCTGGGCCTACTTTCACCCCAGGCGATCCTACGGAATTTGACCCGGATGGATGAAGGAAGAGCGGCGACAAGCATCGATGCGGAGAGAATGGCACCCAGCGTCGCAGCGAGGATACCAATGTCTGAAATGGTTGGAAGACTCTTTGTCGATAGCGAAAGAAAACTAAACTCATTGACAAGATAACTCAAGCTCAGCCCTAGGAACAGCAGACCGGCAGGTATCATCAGCGACTTCACAAGAAGAGCCAGCGGCCTAACTATACCCAATCCATTGGGCATGTTTCATCAATCATTCCCTGGGATTCTTTCTGCTCGGCGCTTCTCCGGTTGATTTGACAGATTCAAGGTTCATGGCAGCAATTCTCAGGTTGTAGAAGGCGCCAAGGAGAAGGACGAGGGCGAGGACAAACTCGATTGCCGGTACCACTGGATTTCCTGCGAACGATTGTACTGACCACGACGACGCGATCTGGATAAAGTAGTTTGACAATTGGTCGGGCGAGCCGAAACCCACCATGGAGGGCGCGAGTATTGCAAGGCCCACAATCACAAGGAACGAAGCGAGAACCATCTCTCCCAACGCGGCAAGGATAGAGCCCTTCACGTTCAAGGACCTTCTTGATTGAAGCATACCGACGAATTCAACAACCTGATCATCGCGTGACGATACAATCTTGTCTTCGACGAGCTTTCTCAAAGATTCATCAGAAGGATTGAGGAGCATCAATGATTTGATGTCCAACACGAGTTGATCTACGATTCTGTCGCTGCCAGTTGACGAATTCCCGAAATTGTTAGACATGAGTGTCTGGAACGCATCCACTTTAGTCGAGAAATATCTCTTTCTGAGGTTCTTCATTTCAGGAATTGAAAAAAGGTATGGCGCCTCGTGTCTCATGGGACTATCAATCCGTTCGCAGCCAGGAAACGGAAAGCTTTTACCTTCAAAACGAAAAAAAGTAACGAATAACGGGGACCGCTTTGACCTGAAGCATTCCATGCGAGGATAGCTCCGGGAGAAAAAGAAACAATACAGCCTTGCGCGCTCTCCCGAAGAGTTGGGGGGCTATAGATTACTTGGGTTGAAAGGAAGGAAAATGGAGCGAAATAATTGTGGTAAAGTTCATCAGTAACGAAGAAGCGTTCGGCAAACCTGGAATTGAACCCCGGTGGACTCGTTCCAACAAAGATGGGGTGGGGACGGCCTATTCGGCAGATTGCAAGCTTTGGTTCACGATTTGGAGAGGGATTGTAACCGAAGTCTATTGTCCGACTGTTGATAGACCACAACTTCGAGATATGGAGCTGCTCGTTACGGACGGCAAGAGTTTCTTCCATGAGGAGAAGCGTCATCTGGAATCAAAGGTCGAACCAATTTCCCAGCACGCGCTCGGGTACACTATAACAAACTCGGAACCAAGCGGGATGTACAAGATTCGTAAGCAGGTTATTACGAATCCGCACCTGCCATGCCTGCTCCAGAACATACGGATCGAGTGCGATAAGCAGTTTTTGGACCAGCTTAAAATTTTCGTTCTATGCGCGCCTCACCTTGAAGGAGGCGGCGAGGGGAACAATGCGTATACGATGGAAGTCGCAGGTCACAGGATTCTTGCAGCGGAAAAGGGCGGAACCTGGCTCGCATTATCTGCTAGCGTACCGTTTGTGCGGATGTCCTGTGGTTACGTTGGGCAAAGTGATGGCTGGACGGATATTTCAGATAACCTTCAGATGGATTATGAGTTCGGCAAGGCTCTGGATGGCAATGTCGCACTGACCGGTCAACTAGACCTGAGGAGTTCATCAGAATTTGTGCTGGGCCTGGCTTTCGGTAATAGTCTGCACAGCGCTGTAACAACCCTACTCCAGTCGCTCTCAGAATCGTTCGAGGAACACTTGGCGCGATATATTGAGCAGTGGGACCGAGCTTTTACCAAGATCCTCCCCTTGGAGCGATTCTCCATGGAGGGAAGTCGTCTCTATCACGAGAGCTACAGCCTTCTACTCGCGCATGAAGACAAGAGCTATCCTGGAGCTTTCATTGCATCGCTCACGATTCCGTGGGGGGAAGCCTCAGGCGATGACGACCGCGGCGGGTATCATCTTGTTTGGACTCGCGATATGATTAACACCGCGACAGCGTTACTTGCGACAGGAAATACAGAAACTCCACTCCGGGCTCTGATCTATCTTGCAGCCTGCCAACAAGCAGACGGTGGCTTCGCCCAGAACTTTTGGATCAATGGTGAACCTTACTGGAAGGGAATCCAGCTGGATGAGGTTGCGTTTCCGATCATGCTTGCCTGGCGATTATCCAAAGTCAACGCGCTCGGGAATTTTGATCCTTATCCAATGGTCATTTTAGGGGCTAGCTATCTCATTCAACACGGGCCCGCGACGCAACAGGATCGGTGGGAGGAAGCTAGCGGCTATTCGCCCTCTACGCTTGCATCCAACATCGCGGCCCTGATATGTGCCGCAGATTTTGCTCGGACGCGTGGGGATCACTTTACTGCGCAGTATCTTCAGGACTACTCGGACTTTCTTGAAGGCCACGTGGAAGCTTGGACGGTGACGACAGAAGGCACTCTAGTCCCCGGAATCAAGCGCCACTATATTCGGATCTGCCCCATAGACTTGAACAATCCTGATCCAGATGAAGATCCGAACAAGGGAACGCTAGTAATTGCAAATCAGCCGCCCTTCAGCCAATTTCAATTTCCTGCAAAAGAGATTGTTGATGCGGGCTTTCTTGAACTCGTGAGATACGGCATACGTTCAGCAAATGATCAATTGATTCTGGACTCCCTGAAGGTGGTGGATGCCGTACTGAAAGTGGATACACCCTTCGGCCCGTGCTGGCGCAGATACAACCACGATGGGTACGGTCAGCGCCCAGACGGTGAAGCATACGTGGGATGGGGAAAGGGACGGTCGTGGCCGCTCTTGACTGGCGAGCGAGGCCACTTCGAACTCGCAGCCGGACGAGACGTAAAACCGTACATCAGTGCGATTGAGAAATTCTCATCTTCGATTGGTCTGCTCCCTGAACAGATCTGGGATGAGAATGATGTGGATGCGCAACATCTCTTTTTCGGCGGGCCCACGGGCTCTGCGATGCCCCTGATGTGGGCTCATGCCGAATACATCAAACTGCTTCGATCGGTGTCAGACGGCGGAGTCTTTGATTTGATTCCTGAGGTCAGGAAGCGATATACTACGGACAGGTCCTCTTGCAAGAGCATCGAGATCTGGAAGCCAAATCGCAGGCCGCGGGTCGTAAAGAGAGGAAGCATCCTAAGAGTGCAAACCCCCGCGGCATTCAGGTTGCACTGTTCTAGTGACGAATGGAAAAAAGTAAGCGATACCGATTCCACCAAAACCGCTCTGGGCATAGAATTTGTGGACATTCCGATTGGTCTGGGGCAGAAAGATCCCATTCGATTCACTTTTTTTTGGAAGGCGAGCAATCGGTGGGAGGGCCATGATTATTCTGTGGCTATCGTTTGAAAAATCAGCAGAAACATTGCGAGTTGTAACGGTTTCTCTTTGGTCTCTTAACCGGCGCGCACACGCGAAAGAGAGGGAGATCGTGTCGTTCTCAACGCAATGCTTTTTCGTCTGCTCCATTGATGAAAAGGGGTATCTTATACTGAATCGACCAGCGCACTCCCCGGTATACAGCCTGAAACGTGGAATCTTTAGACTCAGGGTGAATCTGTTCACGTTTGTCAGCATGGTTCCCAAAGTGGAACTTTTTGACGCCGTGGAAGAATCTTCTCCGCAAGATTGACAGGGTTGCCCTGAGCTTTCATCGCTAAACCAACGCGTCTTCCGTACCAGGGGAAAGCTTTTGGTTTGCAAAACAGTGTCTCGATTTGGCAAATCGGATAAATGCCTTAGCCAAGCCGTATGGCTTCGAATGCTGAAGTTTTTCGCAACTTTAATGTGCAGATGCATATTACGTATTTTTGATGGGAAGTGCCAACGACAGAACCAAACGTGAAAATAGAGCAAGTTAGGATAGGAGGAGGAACTCTGGGGCGTGGTCGCGCAGATGTGGTTCGGGCACTAAACGAGGCTCTTCGTGCCGCCAATCCGAGGACTATTCTTGGGGAGAAGGTCAAGCTCAAAGGCTCGGAACTAATCGTCGATTCTTCCATCAAGTTGGACGTCTCGCGATTTCAACGCATTCTGGTAATAGGAGGCGGTAAGGCGGGTGCTGGGATGGCCGCCGCAATCGAACAGATCCTCGGGAAGCGAATCACGGCAGGGAGAGTGAATGTTCCTGATTATCTGGAATCCAGGCCAAGGCTAGATCGCATAGAATTTCACGAAGCGACTCATCCGGTCCCGAGTGTGAAAGGCATGGCCGGAGTCTGCAAGATGTTGGATCTCGTCGGGCAGCCCTCTAACAAAGATTTGATTATCTGTCTCATTTCTGGGGGCGGTTCTGCTCTAATGCCAATGCCAATCGAATCAATCAAGCTTGACGACGAGAAGCAAGTTACAAACCTTCTCTTGCGATCAGGTGCACGGATACAGGAGATGAACACTGTTCGAAAGCACTTATCGGCAACGAAGGGTGGTCGCCTAGCTGAGAAACTTTATCCGGCTACGGTTCTCTCGCTAATCATTTCTGATGTGGTTGGAGACGAGCTCGATTCAATTGCATCTGGACCAACGGTTCCCGACTCCACCACATATCAAGATACAAAAGAAATACTCATGAAGTACAAATTGTGGGATGAACTTTCCAAAAGCGTAAGGAACACTGTAGATCGTGGTGTATCTGATCACTCTTACGAAACACCCAAGCCTGGCTCGAGGATATTCAAACAAGTTTTCAACGTGCTCGTGGGAAGCAGCAAGCAATCATGCGTTGCGGCTGCTGGATCGCTCAAAAAATCAGGTTACAAAACTCTAATTCTTTCGACGCACATTCAAGGGGAAGCAAGGGATGTCGGGCAAATCTTTGCAGGTATCCTGTCTGATGTTCGAAGGAACGGGATCCCATTGCGAGCTCCCGCCGCCATCGTTGCAGGAGGTGAAAGTACGGTTACCATCACGGGTCACGGCAAAGGCGGAAGAAACCAAGAGCTCGTTTTGTCTGCAGCTTTTGGCATCGAGAGTGTTCCTGACGTGGTTGTCGCTTCGATGGGAACTGATGGAGTCGATGGCCCCACTGACGCGGCAGGCGCGATAGCGGACAGCAGTACTCTGAGCAGGGCAAAGATGCAAGAAATGGATCCCAAGAACTTTCTGCAAGAGCACAACTCTTACAATTTCTTCAGGAAACTGGGCGATTTGATCATCACCGGGCCGACAGGTACAAATGTAAACGACATTATGATTTTGGTTGCGCCAAGAAATCGTTTGGTTCGCAGGAAGAGTGCATAAACGCTTCCTAGCGATCTGCTTTGGCACAATACCCCTTTGGGGATTCGATATTTGAGCTTTCTATCATACCTGCTTTCATCTTCCGGATTTTCTCGAACCCTGTGTTAGATGGCAAATGAGGGGATGGTCCGGCTACGATAAGTGCGAGAAGAAGTGATGAGATGAGTTCGAAACAAATGCTGAAAGATCTGAGGAAGAACTTGGCGCCAATAGGAGATATGCGGGAAATGACCGCAGCACCGGACGCCATTTGAAGGAAAAGTGATGTACAAGAATCCTCTAGTCGGGCGTTCTGCGCCTGTACTCATATCCACTTGACACATTCGTGCTGAGCCACCCGAGATCAGTAGTTATGTTTCCCTTGAAATTTTGATACTTTGTATAGAACGCGTAGAAAGAACCGTACCGTTATTGCCAATATGGAGTTGAGGTAAATAGAGGTTGCACTACCGCTATCCTCGGCTGTTTCACGAGGTCGGGGATGAAAGAATCATTGACATTATTATAGCCAAAACACCGGGCTTGCTGTTCTCGGGTGCTACTCGAAGAAGGAATTTCGATCTGTGGGCTAGCTCTGATTACTACTGTCTGTTGCCGTTGTTGTAGTAGCGTGGCGCTTACAAGTTCAAATGGAATCCCATGCCTGAGTGATGGCGGGAGGGTAGTCCTTACACAAGCCGCCGTGCGTTGAAATAGGAGAAACTGTTGCAGTCGAAGGCAACGCCGGAAGCACCATAGAGACGAGAACGGTTACTCTCGCAAGGGATTGGTTTGTTGTTCTCATCTTCAGGCAAGTTTTGCTGTTGTCGTAGGAATTTGAGCATTGCGCACGAATCGGCCTTCGCAAAGTACGGCTTTTTACACTTGCATCAGAAATCTCTAGATAGGAAACGGGGTCCTACAGTTAGAACAGCGAAATCATTTTGCGTAATTCCGCGGCGTCAGTCGAATCATGTCAAAACGACACCTATCTCTTAATCCATTCGAGTTTTATCACGCGTAATGTAATTCCTTTTTGCTTATTCGAGATGCTGGAATTCTCGCTGACTAGCACTACCACGTCGCCCTCTTTGAACAGATTCCGCTGAACTAATTTCTCAGCTGTAGGCATTGATTCTCTACCTAGCAGTCGCCCTCCTCCATTCACGCTCGCAAGGGTGGGAAAGACCCCCCAGATGATCTTCGATCTGCGAAGCTCAGCGTTTGTAGCGAATTCGCCAATTATCGGAGCGTAAGGCCGGAACCTGGAGATTTTAGAGACAAAACGATCAGAAATCAATCGGGCGATGATGGCTTTTGCTCCAATTGCAGTAGATATCTGCGCAACGGCTGAGCTCATCGCCTCTCTCAGGTCGTCATTCGGAAGTGAATCAAGAGAAACAAATTTTCTTCTTGATAGCATTCGCTCTTCCGCCCTATGAGCCACACTATCGAGCATCCTCACGCACTCTAGCGGATACTGGCCCATAGCAGTTTCTTCAGATAGCATGACAGCATCAGTTCCATCGAGTATCGCGTTTGCAACGTCTGTCACCTCTGCGCGGGTTGGTCTGGGATTATTCACCATCGATTCGAGCATCTGAGTAGCGGTGATGACGGGGACCCCTCTTGCATTGCAGCCCGAAATAATTTCCTTTTGGAGTTCAGGAATCTGCTCTATCGGATTTTCCACCCCAAGATCGCCTCTCGCGACCATGAGGCAATCTGAGACTGAAATTATGCCCGCGATATTGCCAACAGCTTCGCGCTTCTCTATTTTGGCTATGACTGAAACTTTGCTATCGTATCTGCTAACGAAATTTTTCACAGACTGTATGTCAGAGGCCTTGCGCACAAATGAAACGGCGACTAGATCTACGCCATGTTCTATTCCGAATGCGAGAAAGTTCTTGTCCTGGGGGGTGAAAGTTTCTAGGCCGCGCCTTAATTGCGGAATATTTACTCCCTTTCCAGAGAGCAGTACCCCACCGATCTCGCATTTGCATTGTATTTGGCCCCGAGTCACGCGGAGAACCTTCAACTTGATAGAGCCGTCTGAGAGAAATATTGAGCTGCCTTCTATCACGTATCGGGGGAGATCCTGGGATCTGAGCGGAATCACCTCTTCGGTTCCTTCCTCAACTTTTTTGGTTGTGAGAGTTATCAAAGAACCCTTTTTGATGTTCACAGAGCCATTCTTGAGATTCCCAATTCTGAACTTTGGACCAGGTAGATCCTGAAGTATGGCAACCTGTTTCCCTGTCCTTTCACTGATCTTCCTGATTGATTTGATTATCAGTAGATGTTCGGGTGGCGCTCCGTGGGAAAAGTTGAGCCTAGCACAATCCATCCCCGTCCTCACTAGTCGCTCCAACATGCGCTCTGAACTCGTCGCCGGGCCTATCGTGCATACTATTTTCGTGCGCCTGCGCGAGAAGAAATTCTCATCTGGCACTAGAATATCAGCCATTGCTCCAATTCATGGAAACCGAAATTAATCGTGGTAACTAGCCCAGGCCAATCCAGAATTTCAGATTATGAGCTACACATTTAGGGCGGAGGCTTTTCTAGGAGATCGTACTAGCTACTCCACGTGTTCTTGACTGCCCACACTGGCTCATCGGGATTGAAGTACTCTTGACCTTCTGCTTTGTGCTCTTCAAGAACTCTTTCATCGACCTCGACGCCCAACCCCGGTCTGGTAGGGACCGTCGAATAGCCATCTTGGATCTTTGATTGATCCTTGACCAGAGCGCGTTTCCATGCTGGGAATACGTCATAGAACGACTCTTGTATGAGAAAATTGGGAATCGCGGCATCCAGCTGAACCGTCACGGCATTTTGAATTGGCCCGAAAGCGTTGTGGAATGCCATCTCAACGCCGTATGCTTCAGCGATCGCGCAAACC
>JBOGRL010000384.1:0-1753 GCA_050749505.1 Nitrososphaerales archaeon | reverse complement strand
GAAATATGGATACGGATGGACTGAGGAACGGGCAATTGCGACGTCGGTAGAGTCCACAGATTATGCTCACTCGCACGGATTGCCAGTGACTTTTTTCACAATCGATTCGACTAGGGCCTCCTTCGAGGTGTTTTGGAAATTAGTAAATTCCGTGGCAGAGCAAGGACACATGGATGCGCTTACGCTAGTAGACACTTTCGGAGTTGCCTCGCCACATGCTGTTTCGTATTTTGTCAAGAAAGTTAAGGAGCGAGTGAAAAAACCTCTCGAAATCCATGTTCACAATGATTTCGGTCTAGCTGTTGCGAATACAATTGCAGCCGTTGTTCTGGGTGTTGAAACTGTGCATACAACGGTAAATGGAATTGGAGAACGCTCTGGTAATGCCGCAACAGAGGAGGTTGCTGCGGCTCTTAGGCTCCTTTACGGAGTTGAAAGTGGTCTAAAGTTTCCAAAGCTGCGAGGGCTATCTAAGATGGTCGAAGAAATATCACTAATCAAAATGCCTCCCCAAAAGCCGATCACGGGAGATAACCTGTTTACAACCGAATCTGGGATAATTGCGGGATGGTGGTCAAAGCTTGAGGAGCTAGACATGCCGCTTGAAATGTTCCCGTTCCTTCCCACATTTACGGGGCACCCAAACAAAGTGAACATCGTCCTGGGGAAGAAGAGTGGGAGGGATTCGATAACTTACAAAGTGAAAAAATTGAAAATGGAACTTTCGGAAGATAAGATAGATAAGGTATTGGTCAGAGTAAAAGGAACGTCTGAGGACAAGAAACGCATCCTTACAGATCAAGAATTCATAGAAATAGTAAAGCAAGTGTCGACTGGCAACTAGATCTTGGCGCAGATGATATGAGCGATCAAATTTTGACCGGCGTGAAAATCGTCGCCCTCGAAACTTCAGTCAGCGGACCATTTAGTTCTGTGCTGCTAGCCGACTTTGGTGCTGAAGTAATCAAGATTGAGATGCCAAAGCGAGGAGACATTGCAAGAAAGTGGGACACTGTAGCAAATGGTCAGAGCGGGTATTTTGTAAATCTGAACCGGAACAAGAAGAGCGTTGAGATAGACCTGAAATCACAGGCAGATATGGAGATTCTCTATGAATTGATCAGGAATTCCGACGTGTTCTTGGAGAATAATAGGCCTGACGCCATTGAGAAGTTTGGTCTCACCTACGAGCGGCTTAGTAAGATAAATCCAAAGTTGATCTATTGCGGCATCTCTGGGTATGGTAAGAATGGCCCATACAAGAATGAACCAGCGTACGATCCACTAATACAAGCGGAGTCCGGGCTCGTGAGCCTTACAGGAACCGAGAAAGAGCCTGCAAAGATTGGCGTCTCAGCTTGCGACCTGACTACAGGTTTGTACTCGGCTTTCGCGATATCTCTAGCTCTATATAACAGAGAGAAAACCGGGTTAGGCGCAGAGATCGACATGTCAATGTTTGAATGCGCAATGTCGTTGCTCTTGCCGTATCCGTTATATTATTGGTACAGAGGCCAGGTGCCCAAAAGACGCGGAATGAAACATGCAATAATAGTTCCAAGCGGAGCTTACTTAACCAAAGATGATAAATTCGTGGCCTTGTCGGTTGATCGAGAGGATGAGTGGTTAAAATTTTGCGAAGAAGTGTTGGAACGCCCAGAACTTGCAAACGACCATAAATTTTCGATGAACGAGGGTCGGCAGAGAAATAGGAATGAATTAGAAGCTATTCTAGACGGAATCTTTGCAAGTG
>JBOGRL010000383.1:0-5226 GCA_050749505.1 Nitrososphaerales archaeon | reverse complement strand
ACTCGATCGTATCCTTCCTCTCCCAGTTGTGCCAAGGGGTGACACATCTCCCTTGGTTCTCCAAAGTCCCACAGCCCCCTCGGCCACAAAGATTATATGTTCGTCTTCACAGGGCTTTATAACTTTTCCTAATATCTACCTTTAGGTGTTTCGAAAAAAATGAGCATAGAAAACAAGAGCCCGAGCAACATATTCAGGCTCCAGAGGGCAGTTGATCGCTGTCCGAGATGCGGAAAGGGCCCGATGGTAGTAGATACTTCTGGCGGAGAGTTGTTTTGCAGTAATTGTGGTTATGTTGTAAAGGACAAGATCGAAGAACTAGGCCCAGAATGGAGGGCATTTTCCAAGGAGGAAAAAGATGATCGTAGCAGGACTGGAGTCCCTTCCAGCCTTGCGATGCACGACATGGGCCTTGCCACAGTCATCGGTGTTGAAGACAGAGACGCATCGGGCAAATCTCTTCCAGCTTCAATGAAAGCTACGATCGAGCGGTTGAGAACTTGGGATGGGAGAAGCCAGGTCTATGAATCGGTTGATCGGAACCGAAGGCAAGCGTTCAACGAACTCGACCGACTTGTCGACAAGTTGAGGGTGAACGACGCGGTGGTCGAGAAGGCGGCATACATTTACAGAAAGGCTCTCGAGCGCGGCCTGATTCGAGGAAGATCCATCTCTGCTATGATAGCAGCTTCGCTCTACGCTGCGTGCAGAGACACTGAAACACCAAGGACGCTCAAGGATATTTCGGCAATCAGTAACATAAAGAAAAAAGATCTCGCTCGCTGCTATCGTTTGATGTTTAGAGAACTTGATCTCAGAATGCCCGTTGTTGATCCGGCAAAATGTGTTTCTAGAATCGCGAGTAAGGCCGGTCTCCAAGAGAAGACGAAGCGAAGAGCTCTTGAAATTCTGAAACGCGCCGGAGAGACCCGTACGTCTGCCGGGAAAGATCCCATGGGTCTTGCGGCAGCCGCTTTGTACGTCGCATGCGTGATGGAAAATGACAACAAGACCCAGAAAGACGTCGCCGAGGCAGCAAGCGTCACAGAAGTCACGATTAGAAACAGATACAAGGGTCTAAAGGCAATGTTAAACATCTAGACGCCTTGCTGTACATAGTCACGTTTTCCCTTTCCTAATCCCCGAATGAAATCTGGTGTGCTCATTTCTTGGATTTTTAATCTCTGCATGTAATGCCATGCAGGTTCATCAAGTAATTAACACGAAGCGGGGCTGGGAGATACTTTGTCAAGCTATCATAATGCATTATTTTTACGTAAAAGATAATCTTGCAAACATCGTCAGCCACGTTTGCGATTCTCACAAATTTTTCGAGACTCCCTTGAGTGCTTTTTGCGATTTTCTCAGAGTGTAGTCACACGCCATCGGAAACACTAGCGCAAATGAGACTATCAATGCGGCGACGATGATCCAACCAAAGCCAAAGTCGTATTTCCACCAAGAATCCAACTGGCCCGACATCAGGTCAGGCATGATGTTTGAAAGGAAAGGCGACGACAGCCAACTACTGCTCGGCGGAGTGAGTACTCCAATCATCGAGGCGACTCCGTTTTGGAGTACACCAGCTGCATACAGGAGGTACACAACTCCGAAAGAATATTTTTTGTCTCTCACTTCCGAAATAACGAACCCTCCCGGGATCAGCAGGAATGGTATTGAAGCTATCAAAAAGCGAGGGCCAAAGGATACTCCTCCGGTCACGGAGTACCATGCTGAATACGGAACAATGATTCCCAAAAAGACTACTAGGAAAAGTAGTGCCTCTCGAAGAGTTTCTGTTCTTCTGCGCATTTTCCAGATGCCGAAGACTCCCAGGACGAGGATTGGAGAAAAAAAGAACAGCCCGCGCATCGGAGTAAATAGATTGAGTACTATCCCCTTGTAGACGGGAAACGTGAAGCTTTCGAAAACATTCGCGCCGTTCAAGTACATTTGTTCAGAGCTTGCGAAGACCTTTCCAAAACTCGCATAGTTGTAAATTCCAAGTAAAAAGAAAGTGAGGCCAACGGATTCTGCAAGAAAAGCGACTAGAAATTTGATTCTATCCACTTTGGAAGCGGTCTGTTTCCTTACTGAGAAGAAAACATACGCTCCAATTATTGGAATCAAGACTGCGTTAACATAATCTACAATTACAGCAGCGGCGACGGCCAGTCCACAAAATAGAGCCAAGCTCATCTTGTCGCTTGGTTTGCTGCTAGCATTGCCTGTTCGAACAATTGTTTCGCCTTTTCGACGCTCGCCAGCGCGGCCAATCTTGATTGCAAAGTAGACCGCAATCAGATCAAAAAGAGCTGACAGATCGCTCTGATACAGGAAGGTCGCGAATGGCCAGCTTATGGTGGAGAAAGCATAGCAGAACGCAAGAAATGTCGAGATTTCTTTCTTAAAGTAAAGGTTGCTTATTCTGAATACAAAGTAGCTAGCGAGAGAGTTTGCGAGCGCCACCGGAATTTCTGTCAGGATCAAAACATCTCCGAATACTGTGAAGTGTCCGTACACGATAAAGGCAATAACTGCAAAGGGAAGAGATATGAACGCGGCTCCAGGCGCGTTAGCCATGAAGTAGTTTCCGTTGTACTGGAATACATCTACGCTGGCCGGTGTAAAACTGCCGACTTTTCCTAAAGCAAACGAGTGGTTAGCCCAAATTGAGTAGTCGAACTCGACAAATGCACTGGTGTGATCGGTGGCCCAGACTCCGTTGAGTGTGAGGAAGTAGACTGCAAAAGTCGAAACAAAAATGATTGGGCCAATGAAAGCAGCAAAGAAACTGACAATATTTTGCTTTGAGACAAGTTTTGTTAGATTTTCGAATTCCAAACTTCTTTCGGACACTTTTCCTTCTTCAATAAGGATTCAATCAAGAAACTCAAATTTTGAAGAGAATTATGCGAAAGAAAGAAGTTCCATGATGATCTTTGTTCTGCGCGTCCTCTTTGAAACAAATTCTATTTTGTATCCCGGATGGAGCTGCTTTGGTCTCGAAACACGCGGCGTGACCAACAGGCGCTACTATGACTATCGAAAGAGAAATCAGGGATAGGATGATCCGACCATTCACGACTCAAAATCTTCGCAAGGTATTTTCTTCTCGTATTTGAGACTAATCATGGAAACTCGTGTTCTAAAATTTAGAACAAGTAAATCTCATCATACAATCTAGGCAATTCCGATGCGTTCGATTACGACATAGATGTCGCAATTTTTCCGAACACCTCTTCCGAAACAATTCTCAACCCAAGCGAAGACGGACTGATCCTCTTCAGGTCGACGGCAGAGGCGACGCGCTTCGAACCCTCTTGTCAACTTCGATTGTGGCCTTATAGTTGACTGCGAATTTTTCGTTAACTCACCTCGCAATATGGCAACTCGTTAATCTGTTTCGCGAAAGAGGTTTCGCGAATCCACATGTGGGGAGGACATTTCAGTCGTTTCTACATCCAGCTTCCCCACGTGGATCCAACCAAGTGAGATAACGGATATCACTCCAAATCGAGGCTGAAATTTTCTATTTCGGAAGATTCGCATAAAAGAAAGATCGCTCATGAGGAGGCTGAAACTTGCTCGGGGATGCGGTTCTGCCTCAGTTGCTAAGAATAGGAAAAGAGATACCATGGTGATTCAGAAACAAGACAAGAAGCGGGAAGAAGACGCAAAAGTCGGTGCAAAAGGTGCAGGACCAGACGAAAAGGCCTCCTCAGCAATGCGGTTTGCAAGAGACATGAGGCAAAGGCGCAAGAATTGCCCGCTCTGCACAGTTGTCCAGAGAGAGATAGAGAAAGGAAATGGCATTCCAATCGAGGAGTGGATATACCTGTCGCATCTCGCGTCGGTTCACGACATGGAACCCTGACAGAAGCCTACTTCCAACATAATTGCAGCCTCTCTTGATGGATCAGAATCGGCGTAAAGAAATAATGATTTGGATGGAGGCAAAATAAGAAATTGGCAATTGACACTCTCCTCTTTCGTGATGACGGGCAATCCTCATTTGTTCAAGACCCGATGCAAAATAACATTCGGTATTGCGGGCACTGCAAATCCTGGCATGCAAAACTACAGCTTGATTCGGGAATCGAATTTTGCGCGTTTTGCAATACGACCCACCATTCACGCGCCTGCAGGGCGGGATTAGGAGAAGCGTGTCCTGACCCCTCGATAGATCACATTCACAGTTTCCTCGTGAAGGAGTGCTCCAAGCATCAGAAACTTGATCTCAACTTTTGCAAGGAGTGCAACTGTTCTCACTCAAAGCAGGGTTGGAATATCTGCCTTGAGAATAACAAGCCCCAGAGGAATTGGAGCCAGAAGAAAAAGTCGATTTGGAAAACGAGGCGGCAAGCGTGCGCAATCAATGAAGAGTCCTCGGTTCTAAGGAGCGAGCGAAGTCTATTCAATCTGACTGACCTTGTTCGCACAGTTCCGTTCGAGTACCCGTTTTCGAATGGAAGATTTGTGCATCACTGTAACGTATGAGAAATTCGAAGCGCCTCATCTTTCCAAAGCCCTTGTTCAACTTTGGTGCAAGAAAGAAGCAAGCTATCACTCTCGGAGTTCAGGTGATGGTTCGAGAGTTGGGTTCCGAAGATACTGCAAGAAAAGAAATTCGAAACGAAGTGCAGGCTGTCGGAACATGAGAGAGTGCAGCGTTTAACTCCCTGCTCAAAGCAACATCGAGTCAATACAGGATTTCATAGAAAAATCCAGCTGGGCCGAACAGTCAATTTCAACTGATAACGTGGTTTCGGATAGTGCAATCCTCCACTTTCATGAAACACCCTTGTGGTACGGAGCGTTACTGTTGCAGAAGAGCTCTAGCAATGAACCGGAGCAATCTGGAAAGGAATGCAAGAATTGCGGAGTAACCCCAAAGATTGAGGGAGGAGGTTGCAGATGATGGTTTAGGGCATTATTGGCAGTTGGCAACACGAACGAGAGAACAAGAATCCGTTTTTCTCTCTGGTGTGAATATCTTATACCAAAAAATCCATGAAAAGGCAAATTGTCAGCGTAAAAGAGGAGAGGGATCTTGCCTTGTCGATGGAAGTCTGGAACCGCAGTTCGGGCAGTACTTTGCAGAACGAGCCAGAAGCTTCTTGCATGTCGGGCAAGGCAAATCTCTGTCCTTGAGCATCTCCTCACCGCAGTACGCGCAATAGGTAGCTTCTGAAGGCACGCGCCTCCCGCATGCGGTGCAATGAG
>JBOGRL010000382.1:0-9813 GCA_050749505.1 Nitrososphaerales archaeon | reverse complement strand
GCCTAATTCATCAACATTCAACAAATGAATAGGAACGAATTTCTTCGTTTCCCGCTCTCTTAGTCTCATAAAGACGAATAGCTGCCTTAGAGGGTGTATTGAAAGTAAGATTCATGTCTAATGCCCTGTCTTTGATGGAAGTTTTTCATTAGATTGACAGAATATCGATGATTTTTGCCTGCTCAACAATCGGGAGCGAAACTTTCGTGCTTGGGAATTCCAACTTCTAGTACGCCCTCTAAGAAATCGACAATCTATTCAGATCTATAATCATTATCGAGAGAAATTTCCTACCGGTTCTTCGTCAATACTCTCCAACAATCGAACATAAAGGAGACATGTGAGATCAAGACTTTTCCTTCTATGGACGTGAGTTTGAGCGAGAACAAATAATGGGCAAAGCATTCAACAAATATGGAGCAAGTGTTGAAAACGAGACTACGATGGCGTATCGCCGATGAAAAATCGCAAGAACTATTATTAAATACAGAATTGCCACAGCCGGCAGTAATGACCGATCTAAAACTTAGCTTTGCCTGTTGGGATTACGATCGAACCAGGCCTTTATTTGACGGCCGTGTAAGAATCGAAGGAGCTGACATCAACCATCTTCGGATCCCTGTTGAGCAATCTCTCTTTAGGATGATAAGATACAGAGAATTTGATATTTCAGAAATGTCGCTGTCAGGCTACGCAATGTCATTATTCAGCGAAAACCCACCTTTTATGGCAATTCCAGTATTCCTGTCAAGAGAGTTTCGTCACTCCTTCATATTCATCAACGCAGATAGCGGCATCGAGGAACCGACAGATCTGATTGGTAAGAGGGTTGGAACGCCAGAATATGAAATGACAGCAGGCGTTTGGATCCGAGGAATATTGGAAGAAAAATATGGAGTCCCTGTCAATTCCGTCCAGTACTTTACCGGTGGTCAGGAACAGCCTGGCAGAGAGGAGAAAACGAAATTGGATCTACCTCTTGACATTCAGATTCAGAAGATTGGGAAAAATCAAACCCTCTCTGCGATGCTTGAAAACGGAGAAATTGACGCGATTTATGCGGCTCGAGCTCCTTCCTGCTTTACGAGAGGATCAAAGAAAGTGCGCCGGCTGTTCCCTGATCATAGGGAAGTGGAGAAACAGTACTACAAGGATACTGGAATATTCCCTATCATGCATCTTGTGCTTTTGAAGAGAGAAGTTTACGAGGCTAATCGTTGGCTCGCGCATTCTTTGTACTTGGGTCTTTTGCGAGCCAAACAGATCGCTTACGATGATTTGGCAGACACTGCCTCGCTGAGAGTCATGCTCCCGTGGCTGACTGACGAATACCAAGAGACTTGCAAACTGATGGGGCAGGATTATTGGGCCTACGGCGTAGAGCCTAACCACAAAACTCTGAGTACATTATTACATTACTCTTACTTGCAGGGATTATCAAAGAGAGAGCTAAAACCAGAAGAATTGTTTGCACCTGAGACAGCAAAGGTATCCCTAATTTAACAAACTTTCGCGGCCCTGGTCCGGAGTCCCCTTTGCTGTTCCCTACCCGCGAAGCTCCTTGAGACAAAATTCTTAGTAAGGATTCAGAGCGATGCAGCTCTGAAAATGTACCAATTGCTACTCCGCAAGTTTTGGTCTTCAAACGCCTTTCGCAAGCCAGAGAGTTACTCCCGAAGCTGCGCATTGAATTTACAAGATATTCCAAACACTCGCTACGATCACCACTAAGATTCTATCAACTTTCGTTGGTTTGATATGACCGCGAGTTAATTGGGCTCAGATTCTCCTGTCCACCATGAAAGTCCAAGTTTGCGGCACATCTTGCATTAGCTGCATTTGACAGTCCATACCAACTTCCTTCGCCATTATTTGTCACGATTGTGAGTTATGGAACGAATTCTCATTAGTAACGCGCACAAGCGCTAGCAGGGTATCACTTTGATGAGTTTCAATGAATTCAAAATTGATCACTTGTAATGCGCTCGGTCCCTGATCGAATAGTTTTTCTTAGTTAATTTATCTCCGCCGGATATAGGGAGATTCATAAAACTGAGGGCAAAATCTCTTTAGCCCAGATATCTATCACTTCGGCCGGGTCTGGTCCGAGAGGAGGCCCAATCATCACTTCTTCGAAACCAAATTTTTCTGCAAATTTGAAGAGCGATGAAACTTTCTCCAGCACTTCTTTTGGCGTTCCAGCGACAAGCACTCTCTTCACAAGAGAATCGGAAGTCAATCCGGCTGCAACTCCGAGTCCTTGGTTCTTCGAGAACTTCTCTTCCAAATTGAGACGTTCTTCCGGAAGAATTCCACGCCTCTTTAGAAGCTCGGAGGGTGTTGAGGATACTATGTGGGATACAAACCTTTTCCCGCCCTCCATCGCTGCTCCTGCGTCCCGCGAAACTGAAGCATTGAGCATAAGGACCTTACGAAGCCTCTTCTCGACCCCTGCTCGCGCTCTTGCTTCATCAAGATTTGCTGTCATCTGCTCCATCTCTGGAATCTCCAAAAGCCTGGTTTGAACTATGATTCCGTCAAACAGTCTAGCGATCATTAAAGTCGTTTTCGCCCCGAGACCGCTGAAACCATAGTGGAGGTCAACCTCAGCTTTTGAAGGGAAGCGTAATTTGAACGAATCAGCTTTGAGATGAAAGTATGAAGAAAGAAAAGGATAATCCTTGACATTTGCTTCATTTCCGTTGAACAGTTCCCTTAGAAAACGAGCCATCTCTTCGGCCACCGCCAGATGGCCAATCAACTCTATCTTTTGCCCGGTTACAGATTCAGACCCGGCGCCTATTCCTAGTCCGATTCTTCGACCCGGGTGTAATTCTGATAACGAAGCGATTGCGCTTGCCAGGTCTATCGGGTTCCTTATGTACGGAACAGCTATAGCAGTTCCTATCTGAATATCATACCGCGAAACAAGGGCCGCTGCAGCCACAATCAAGTTGCGATATTCCAGATTGTCATTTACCCAAACTCGCTTGAAATTGAAATTGTCAAGCGCTGTCACTGCCTCACCAGTCAAATCTAGCAAGTCTGGAAGAGAGTAGCGATTTAGAACATGCAACGCAAAGTGAAACCCTATAGATCCTTTGAACACATTGCAACGGAATCAAGTTGGATGTTAAAACGTTTTGTCAGCGTTGCGGCTAGCGACCATCAAGATACGGCCGCATTTCGTGATCTCTTGTACAAGTGCGTAAGTTTCTTCGGGCGTGCGTAAGTCTGCAGGAGCTTAATTTCTGACTTCGTGCTGAACCACCGCGCCGCGTAATCCTCAGAAAGGAGGTCTTTACCGCTAATTCAATTTCAATAGTCTTCTGGCATTCTTCTCGAATATCTTTTCCTTATCCGTTTCTGGAATGTCCAACTCTTCAACGAATTTCGTGTTCAGCTTGATGTTTTGCTCTCCTTCTTCCGCTCCGAAAGGATAGTCCGTAGCGTAGACCACATGATCTGCGCCAAAAAAGTCCAGACCGCACTTGAGCGCTGCTTTGTTGCCAAAAATTACAGTGTCTCCGTAAAACGATTTGAATGACTCCATAATATTCTCCTTTGCCTTTAGCTGTTCCTGAAACATCTCGGTGGCACCCCATTTTGGGTTTGACTCAGCCTGGTCGACAAAAACCTGAATCCTTTCGCTGAAATGAGGGATCATCCCTCCTAGATGATGCGCGATTATCTTGAGATTTGGAAAACGCCGCATGACGCCACCGAAAACTAGCCTTCCCATTGCGAGGCTGGTATCGAAAGGCCATCCAAGAATTCTGTCCAGCCTATACTCGCCGACCCAGCTGTAATACGGCCAGTCTGCAGGGTGGATGAATATGGGAAGGTCGTAGTGCACCATCTTTTCGTAGAACGGAATGAACTCGGGCGAGTCAAGGGGCTTTCCATTCACGTTACTGAAGATTAAGGCGCCCTTCATGCCCAGGTCTCGAATGGCATGATCGAGCTCGTCAAGACCCTCTCCCTCGGGGTTCAAAACGGTAGCAGTTCCTATCAGCCGATCTGGATGCTTGTTTACAACCTCAGCAAGAGACTCGTTGGCAACCTTTGTAATTCTGGACACATCTTCTTTCGGTATGTTGATTGCATCTTGGAAAGCTATCGTTAGGACATCAATATCGATCTTATACTTGTCCATAGCCCGCAACCTTACTTCTGGGTCAACAAAGAAAGAAACGTCATGAGATACCTGAGAATCTATAAACCGCATGGACAACGGGAGCTGAGTCTTTACGTATTCGTTGAGCAACTTTTGCGTAAAGATATGACAAAAAATGTCTATCCGCATGAATCGACACGCCAGATTCGGGTGTATAAGAATATTGAATCAATCAAGGCTAATTTGTTAGCGTAGGCGCAAATTCTTTGCTTCCAACACGTATTGCTTGAGACTCATAGTAGAAAAATCCAAAGGAATCTCAGGAAGAGTAAGAAGCAAGGTAGGGCACTGCTTTCCTTTTTCACTTGCTTCTGCAAACCCTTGCTTGAACGATTGATCGTCTTTCGGATCAACTACGATGCACTGCGTATTATTCATGGTCGTAGAGATGGAAGGGTGCACAAAGGAAAACCCCGCTTCATCTAACCTACTTATCATCGCCTCACTGAGGTTTTCTTCCACGAGCATCACGGTTTGAGCCGAGTACATGCCGGCAAGGTTTATGATACTTCGGTATGACTCTAGCACATCTTCGTTCAAAGTGAGCTCAGGTATAACTAGGCACGTGCAACCAGCGTCGAAATAAAGCCTCGCAAGATTTGCGAGATTGTCAGCAAGAACAAAATGATTTTTCACTTCCAATGAATATCTCTTTCTCATGAATGTCGCGCCGTATATTGTGGACATCAGATCGACTTCGCCTTTTCCGATCATTTGAACGAGCTTGGAGCATGTTTCGATGGAAGACTTGATGGTGTTGATGTCTACCATTTGATCGGCATTCAATTCGGTCTCGCCCATCTGTCCCGTTGCCTCAAGCGAGACCAGAGGATTGATTTCGCAAAACACACCATCATAACCAAAAAACTTGAACGCCTTGTACAGAGAAACAGCTCTTACATTAGAATTCTGAAATTCTGCGTCGGTTACATTTGAAACTTTGGTGGAATACCTGAATACGGAAGGCGCGAATACTACACCTCTACCCTCACTCATGATTCTTTGAAGAGGAGTCAATTCCATTGGCCCGTGATTCCATATCTATTTGGCCAGAAATTCTGCCAGTCTAGTTGTTCTGGCTGTGTCTTGCCTTCAAACTATCGAGGTCCAACTCGATATCCGAGGTTATCGGGTGGCCTGGGGGCATGGCTTCACACTCGAACATGACTCCGCAAGAGGGGCAGTAGAACTCTAGGATTCTGCAATAATTCGGGTCAGGGGAGAATGTCACGTTGCCTTCAACGACTGGCTCGTATATTTCCCTGGGGTCTCGATCGTATACAAGGCAGCCTGCCTTGTAGTTGCTTCGGGCAGATCCAAGAGATTCACCGCATCGGTTGCAAACCCACTGCTCGGCGACGAGATCAATATCCAGATACTCAGTTATTCGCAGTCTTGTCAATTGGGATGCGAAAAGCAGGTCGAGTGCATATTAATCGTTTTTCAGCGGTCATGGCGAACACGTTTGTTCCAATGGCACATTGCGAGCTTATTAACCCCAACATATTTATAATGGCACACTTTATCCTCGCATGTAATGCAAACGCCAGTTGCGTCTCATGTTGATACTAGCGGTATAAAATGGTACAAGTCCAGGACTGTTATTGCGGGGCTTTTCCTTGTTGCATTGGCTGTTCTTTACATCGTTGTAGTTTTGCCGATAGCAAATACTCCGTCGCCCCAAAATTACAGGTTCCCTTTTTCGTTCGAAACTAGCATTTATGTGGGCGTTCTTGCCATATTAGGAATCCATTTCTTTTACAGACTCGCGAAACCGGCAGATGTACCGATTCGACAGAACCCTGTTGGCAAATCCGAGATTCTGGGCATGGCTCTGCGCACCGCTTTCATGATAACCATTGGTGGTTCCTACCTCACCGGGGCCATGACGGCAACTCCAAACCTGTTTGTGTCTCTCACCTCGGCTCCAGTCCTGGGTTCGATAGTCGGTCAGAACATCATGACTTTCGCCGACTACTTGCACACCAGCTTCGCTGGCCTCTTGATAGCTTTTGGTCTTGCTATTGTTGTACTGGAAATTCTGAGAGTCATTCTCCACAAGCAGAGGCTTGGCCAGTGGCTGGCCTTTGGAAGATACCTTGAGACGAAGACAGTGTACTGGATCATTGCCATCGCTGTCATCATTCAAGGTGCTCTTGGCTTGTTCCTAGCCGGAACCATTTCTTCAATTGGTCCTTACGGACTCTTGGGTTTGAACCAATACGGGTTCGAGACGCTCGTGCGTCACATCCACGGGCCCTTGGGAGCCTTCGTATTCTCCATGTTCTTTGCCGCCGTGTACTTGAGAATACGACCAGAGTTTCACATACGCTGAGTTCTTGGGATTTCGCTTAACTAGTAGCAAAGCGAACGTTGTAAAGAGGCAAAAGCAACGAGATTATTGCCTACTCGATTTCGCAAATCTTGTGTCCAAGGCAAGCTCTTAATTGTTTCTTCTTCAAGATGTAATGACCAGCAGGCGCCAGCCTTCCCATGGAAGACGGAGAAGAATCGATTGAGCGAGAACGCCGTAAGCTTCTCGTAAAATCACTGCCGTTCATGCTCAACTCCGCATGGGAAGCGCACACTGCGCTGTCTCCAGCAAACCTGGCTTCCACGGCGATTTCAGAATTTCAAAAGTTTGAGAGAAACGCGAAGCTGCAAGAAGAAGAGGTAAGATCATTGACCCATGAATTCGAGCACCTTGAACTGAAATCGGAAGGAACCGGAAGGCTATCTCTAACTCTCACTAGAGATGAACTCTTGGAGCTTATCGGGAATTATTTAGTTTCGCAATTCTTGAACGATGGGAGCGCTGGATCAAAGTTTACAATTTCTTCAAACTATCCGGGATATGATGGAATGCTCAGCCTGCCAAGCAAAGCAATATTTACCAAATTGATCGAGGACAAAATTGACCAACACGTCGTATTCGGCGAAATCGACGAGGCAGAAACGCTGAATCCAGCAGAAGTTTGGATGTTTTCATTCGACGAAGATCAAAGATCAGACATTCGATTCGGGCCCGTGTTTGTCAGCGAGAACAGAATATTATTCGGCCGGTTCCGTTTGATTCCTGTCACCGATTTGCTCAAGGAAATTACAAATGGGCACTTCTCCGCCTCCATCGAGAGCAGAGGAAAAACTCGGGCAGAAGGAACGCGATTCTTGTTGACCAGACTGGACCACTAGGTCAGGGAAAGATATCCGGCTTTGCCGTCAATTACTAGCTTGAAGTTTTTCAGGAATGAGCGACCCAATATCAGGTCTACCGGTAGCTGAAGCGGGGGGGCAAGCGCCAGAATGAAAGCATCCACATAGGGTGCGTGCAGCACTCCTATCGACACCTCGGTCAGGCTGACGAGGATTCCTAGCTCGAGTCCACGGAGCGTGAGTATTTCTGGCGTATTCTTGGGTGCTAGTGACTTGTAATCCTCCGGCCGGTTGTCAACTTCGGCATACCCTAGATGCACTGCGTCAGTTCTCGAGATCCAGCTATGATGGCAATTAAAGTCCAACAGCGCGGAAATTTCTCGGACACGGTTGTGCTTACCCTTTACTCTCGCGCTCATGATCATCGGGTCTTTGATTTTGAACTTCATTATCAGTATCCTACTTCCCAGCAGCGCTCTTCTGCGCAATTCTGATTCTGTCCAAGGAGTAATCGAACCCAAGGCTCAGGCCGCCCTTTTGAAACAGGTTGCGGCCCAGGACGACATCGAAGCCGATGACTTGGGGCAGATCAAACCCGAGGAATGGAACGTCCTCAATCTTGAGATCCCCGATTTCCACCTGGCGCATCATTATCATCATACCTTCAGAATAGCCCACGGATGTAGCGAGCATTACCAAGTTTGCCGGTATGGTAACCGGGTCGTCGTGCGCAGCTTCAGGATAGCCGAGCCTGTATGCATCGACTCGTGGTAGAAAGCAATAGTCTGTCGTCGTGTTGATCAGGGCACGATACTCTCTGACAGCGCCATTCTTGCCATGCAAGCGGGCGTAGATGGTTGGATATCTCGACGTAAACGAGAACTCGGCGCTCATAGGAATAGTGGAAAAGGAGGTTCACCAGCGTAGAATATACAAACGTCGTTATACTTTACTACAGTTTGTCTCAATCTGTATCTATCAACATCATCAGCCACTAACGTTCCGGCTAAGGGCTGACCGTTCCTATCGCGTTTTGTAACCAGAATCGCAACCCAACGGTTCTTGAATTGCTCGAAAAACTGTGGCATCGTCAGCTCTGGGAGCTCTTCCTCGCTCATTTTCCCGTCACAGTGAATGTGTTTACAGCTGCGTGGAAAATGCTCTACATTAACAGGGAAATGGCTCGTAGCGCCTTCTTCACAACGCCCTTTGCAATTTCAACTCTGAATGCGTTTCCAATACCGTAGGTCAGCGGCGTAGCATCACCCAGAGCTGCTTGCGCTACATTCGTGAATACGCTTTCGTTCAACTGCTTTCCGGTCACGGCAGACTCTGCCGAGTGTGCCCTGTGGGGAACAACGTCAACTCCCCCCAATACAATGCTCGCGTTCGAGACTGTGCTACCCGAGAAACTAAGCGCTATCGCAGCACTGGCAAGAGCAAAATCCCACGTACCTCTGTCTCTTGCTTTGTAGTAAGTGCTTTTCTGACCCAATGGCTGATTTGGAACGTGAAACTCTGTCAGAATTTCGTTCTGTCCCACTGTATTCTCTTTTACAGCTCCACCGATTACACTTATCCCCGGCATCAATTGATCCATAGAGACAGTACGCGTGCCCAGAGGGCCCTGTATCGTAGCTGAGGCGCCAAGTGCAAACAGAGCTTGCGCAACATCTCCCGCGTGATTTGCATAACACAACCTTCCGCCGAAGATGCTGTGATAGTACCTGTTGTCGCCGATCGCACCGTAACAGACGTTCCCACCGTTTCGCCAGCAGGCAAAGTCATTACGCAGATATGGGCACCAAACTTCCTGCAAGACATCACCTGCGACGGTACCCATGTTTCTGATCTGAAGCGTAGCAACAGCACCGGCAGCCTGTGAAAGAACGTTTGGAACGCTGGTATTGGTTGCAATATTATTCAGATAATACGTTGCTCCAATATGCCAGCCGTCACTCTCCTGTTTGAGATAGCTCAAATTGAGTCCTGAAATGTCAACCAGATGAGTGAACATGTGAGTTTTGATTTTGTTCTTGTTCCTCGAAATGATATCTGTCCCGCCCGATATCACAGCAGCTTGTCCTCCATACTTCGATAGTATGGATATCGCCTCACTGACGGAAGACGGTCTGTGCAATCCGAATGCCGTAACTTCTGATCTCATTCTATTTTTTCACCACTCCACTCCAATCATGCAATGTTATACTGCTTCTTCGCCCATGTTATTCCTTCGATCAAGTCCGCCCTTGTTACAGGCAACCTTGTGAATTGATACCCGCCTAGCGCGTTTGTGATCGCGTTTACTATGGCTGGGCTAACCGAGATCAGGACGTTTTCTCCAATGCCTTTGCCTCCGTATGGGCCAACAGGGTCTATGTATTCGATCCATTTGTGATTTGTTCCATTCATATACGCCGCTGGACCAGAGGTTAACACATCTGTTGGCATCTCCATGATCGTCGCAATGCGAAAATAGTGAT
>JBOGRL010000381.1:0-5642 GCA_050749505.1 Nitrososphaerales archaeon | reverse complement strand
GCCTTGGCAGATCTATTTTGTCGGGGCTCTGTTCGGCCTTGGCTTCGACACAGCGAGCGAGGTTGCTCTTGTCGCAATAAGTGTCGGAGTTGGAGTCTCTTCCTCCGTTCCGCTCTGGATGATTCTCGTGCTTCCTTTCATGTTCACCTGCGGGATGGTTTTGGTCGATACTACAGACGGGGTGACTATGCGCATGGCCTATGGGTGGGCTTTCCTTAAGCCGATAAGGAAGATCTACTATAACCTCACAATAACGATAATCTCGGTTCTCGTAGCTTTCGTCATAGGCGGCGTAGAAGTCTTGCAAGTGCTGTCAGGGGAATTGAACTGGACGCAGGGTTTTTGGAAGTGGCTAAACGCGCTTGACTTTGAGACTCTTGGATATGGCATAGTTGGCATCTTTGTGATCTCATGGCTGGTCTCGATTGGAATATACAAATACAAAAGAATCGAATACATTGGTTTGCAGAATGAAGGCCAGGCGCAATTTACGTCTCATTCATCGACGGGTCTAGCCCACGAAACTGGCGAACCCGACATCAAGGGAACTTGAGCATGCGCACCAGTTTGCGCTCCTTCGCAGTTTGAGGTTTTCTTCTGTGACGAGATTTTTAGCGATTCTCGAGAGACTCTTCTTCTCCGGCTGCAGTAGTTGGCTCAGCCTCGCTGCTGGCTTGTTCAACTGTCGATTCGCTTCTCGCTTTCGCTGAAGGAATAGTTCGCTGCTCCTCCTCTTTCGGCTTTGGCCCTGTTCTTGCGATTTCGAGCGAAAGCAAGTTAGGCAGTTCGTGCAAGAACAACACCATTCCGTCGGGCTTTTCGAGCATCATGAGATCCAATCTTTCTCCTTTGCTCGGGAGTACCATCGTCCTGAAGTTGGCTGATTTTGCCGCCTTTAGATCGGATGTCTTGTTGCAGAAAAATATGCACTCTTCATTCTTAAGACCCAGTTTTTTGAGCGCCCTGACGAGACGACTGACGAGGTCATTTGGCTCTCCGATCTTCTCTCGCGCGATAATCTCGTCAAAGAATGGTTTGATCCCTTTATCGGAGAGAAATGTTTCTGTAGCCTTGCTTCCCATCTCGCTTATGGCTACGAGTGAAACGCTCATTGGTTCAAGCGACTCCAGACCGTTTTTCACTCCCGTGTTGAGCGGCACATTTTCGATCTGGCTTGTCTCGATAACATCAAGAAGGCTGGACATATTTTTTGAGAATTCATCAGGATTTTTTGGCGAGGATTTTTCCTCAATTACGAGAGCAATCTGTCTGAAAATATCTTGCGGGGCTGACTTGAGGACGCTTCCGTACTCTTTTGTTATCAAATCGAATGCTCGTTGGTAGTCGATCTCTACCGGCGCCAATACCTTGAAGTTGAAGAGGAGAGCGCGAACTGCCATTTCTTTGTCAATCACTTGCAGATCTAGCCATATGAATCCACTATTTTAACTACCGTGGTAGTTGTCCGAGGAGGGAGGGCCCTATTTCTCTTGTTTTTCCGGGAGCTCGCATGATTTTTAATCAGCTTCCCGTCCTGAGCAGTTTCCATGTCTCCTCTCCAGTGCAGCACAGCTTTTATAAGTACTGAAAAATTTCCCGAACAAGCGAAAACCCTAGCGATCATACTCCGGTGAGCGAGACATATCAAACGAAAAAACAACAATCAAGGGCATAGACGTCCACGTGCATGTACGCACCAATCAGGGTCAAAATCAGACCGATTCTCGTTTTCAAGCCGCGCAGAGCTATTTCAAGAACCTGCCCAAGCAACGGCCCCCTGCTGAGCTTGCGAGCTACTACAGATCTCTGGGGCTGAGGGCGGTAATATTTGACGTTGACAGCGAAAGCCAGACGGGCCGGAAGATTTCAAATGATGAAATTGCAGAGGCAGTTCGCAACTCTCCGGACGTCTTCATCGGTTTCGGGAGTGTGGACCCATGGAAGGGAAAAGCTGCTGTCAGGGAGGTCGAACGGTGTGCGAATGAGCTCGGGATGAAGGGAATAAAGTTCCAACCCAACTCGCAGGCTTTCTTTCCCAGTGACAGACGATTTTACCCGATCTATGAGGCCTGTCAACGATTGAAACTTGTCACCATCTTCCACACAGGGATGACGGGGATTGGCGCTGGCGCTCCGGGAGGAGAGGGGATACGTCTCAAATATTCCAGACCCATTCCCTACATAGATGATCTGGCAGCAGACTTTCCAACGCTGACTATAATCGCTGCCCATCCGTCCTGGCCCTGGCAGGAAGAAATGCTGGCAGTCGCACGCCACAAAGGCAACGTGTTTATTGACCTGTCGGGATGGGCGCCTAAGTACTTCCCGGAATCACTAGTGCATTATGCAAACTCGCTGCTTCAAGATAAAGTATTGTTTGGAACTGACTATCCATTGATAGACCCAGAACGCTGGTTGAAGGAATTCGCGGAACTTCCGTTTAAGGAAGAAGTGAGAAAGAAGATCTTGTACAGCAACGCCATGCGAGTACTCAACCTCTCATAGAGGATGGCGGTATCAGCCCTCGAAAAGCAAGCTTGTCGCAACGCCCGGGGACGCGGTGTCAGACATCTTCGACGGCGCAACCATACTGGCTGGCGGTTTTGGAGACGCGGGAGCTCCGAATGAACTTCTTGAAGCGCTATCCGAGAGGAAGGAAGTGCGGCATCTCAAGATCGTTTCGAACAACGCAGGCGTCGCAAAGAAAGGATTGGCCCGCCTTTTTTTGAATGATCAGGTTGAAAGATTGATCTGCTCATTTCCACTTGGCGATGATCCGAGCGCCTTTCAAGGTTCTCTCGAGCGTGGCACGGTGGAGCTTGAACTCGTTCCCCAAGGAACGCTCGTCGAGAGAATTAGAGCAGCCGGCGCGGGTTTGGGCGGAGTACTAACACCCACCGGAGTGGGAACGGAATTTGCGCAGGGCAAGCAAGTTTTGTCGATCGACGGAAAGGAGTACCTTCTTGAGAAATCTCTCGCGACGGATTTTGCGCTCGTAAAGGCTTTCAGAGCGGACACGTGGGGCAACTTGATCTACAGACATGCCGCTAGGAACTTTAACCCCGTCATGGCTACAGCTGCAAATGTGACCATTGCTCAAGTGAAAACTATGATCCGGGATCCACTACCCATGGATGAAATACACACCCCCGGGATATTCGTGGACAGGATCGTCGAGACGGGCACTTGAGGAGGAGGTATAACCACATGGGAAAGCTGTCGAGAGACCAAATCGCGTGGCGAATCGCTCAAGATCTGAAAGAAGGATGGTTTGTAAACCTGGGCGTTGGAATACCCTTGAAGGTCTCGGCCTACATCCCGGCTAACCTCGACGTCCTGTTTCACAGTGAAAATGGCATCATCGGCGTGGGTCCCTCGCCCAAACCTGGCGAAGAAGATCCCGAAATCATCAACGCAGGAAAGGGATACGCGACTCTTGTTCCTGGCGCGTCGTTCTTTGATTCCAGCCTGTCATTTTCGATAGTGCGGGGCAAGCACCTTGACGTGGCAATTGTGGGCGCATTTCAGGTATCGCGTTCCGGAGATTTGGCAAACTGGAAAGTTCCTGGACACAAATGGGGCGGCATCGGTGGAGCGGCCGATCTCAGCGTGGGCACAAAGAGACTCTGGATTGCGATGGCGCACACGACGGAGGATGGTTCACCGAAGATAGTTGAAAAATGCGCATTTCCGTTGACTGGGATCGGCGTCGTATCTAGAATTTACACAGATCTTGCAGTGATCGAAGTCGACCGCCAGAATGGCGGCTTGACATTGGTGGAGGTTGCTCCAGGAATCACCCCGGAGTACGTATCTTCGCAAACCGGGGCTGAGCTAAAAATGAGAAATAAAGTTCGCGAAATGGATTTGAAGGAAATTCATTGATAGAGTTTTCATTTTTCATGCTGAAAAATTTTACATCGAAAGTTTCTTTTTTTAGCCCAATCTCCTTATCTCGCCGTTGCCGTATTCGTCAACGACGTACTTGAAACCCGGCTCCAGCGCAATCGTAGTATCCTCTGCCTGAATTATTGCCGGCCCTTCGACGAGGTTTCCATTCTCCATTCGTTCCAATTCGTAGATCTTTGTTTGAACAGGGCCGAGGTCTCTCCAGTATGCCAGCCTGGTTGTTCTGCAGGCAGCAGAGGGGTCCTCTGAAGAGTAGCGTTTCTTTCCGAATTCAAGAGGCTTTGGCGAAGGGATAGTCAAGATTGAAGACAAAACGAATGGGCCTCTGGAATTGCCAAGCGCAAGTTGCAATTTCTCCAACCCCTCATTTATCGGCAGAAGAGATCTTCCTTGCTCAAAATAAATGGTAGAGTTGATCATGGCCTTCTCCGGAGCAAAACCCTCAGCTTCAGCATCCCGCATCATCTCTTCAGCGAGATGCTGCAGAATCCCGTCCAGCGATTCAATCTCATCCCTCCTGAACTCGCGGTACGCGTGGTACGTCGCATCCAGCATGCAGCAACCCATCGCACTAAACTCCGAAGAGAATGGGAATACTCGTATGTAATCGAGCTGGGGTACGCCTGAAAGAATCGCGCAGGCATGAACTGGGCCTCCGCCCCCAAAACAATAGGCGCCTAGACCACTTCCGACGTTTCGCTCTGCGATAAATCCTTTGAATGCGTTAATCATGATGTTGTCCGCACCCCGCTTGACCTCCAGACAGGCGTCGCTGACCTGCTTACCAAGCGGGTCTGCGAATTTCTCTTTAACAACGTTGACCGCGCTCTGAGGGTTCAGCACCATCCTTCCGCCATGAAATCCGTTTGGATCCAGATACCCGAGCAAGAGGTTCGCGTCAGTCACAGTCAACTCGGAGCCGCCATTATCAAAACAGACGGGGCCTGGAAATGAACCGACGCTTTCCGGGCCGATTTCTAACCCTCCATCCTCCTTCAATTTCACAACAGACCCTCCGCCGATTGCAACCGACATTACGTCTATCGTCGGCTGGAAAATCTCGCAGCCCTCGACATTGAGGTAGTAACTCACACTGGGGGCCTTTCCTCCCGCCAGTCCGAGGTCCAGACTCGTTCCACCTACATCAAATGTCAAGACTTCGGAAGAACCATAGAGTTGGCGGGAAATTGAGTACGCCCCGATTACTCCAGCCGCGGGCCCAGAACCAATTGTTGCCAGAGCCTTTGTCCTGGATATTGTGGACAGTGCACCGTCGGAGTTGACCAGCGTGAGGCTCCTCCTGTACATATTTTCCTTCAGGACATCTTCAGCTTTGTAGAGATAGTTTGCCATTTTGCTGTGGACGTATGCATCTACTACTGCGCTGCTCGTTCTCACTTCATCGTCAGCGATTTTCGCGACCTCGTGCGAAAGAAATATCGGAATCCTCCCGAGATACTGCGGCGGGAACTCCTCCCGGACCAGATTCCTGACGGCTAATTCGTGAACTGGATTAGCGAAGGAGTTTTGGAATGAAACAACCACCGCCCGCGCTCCCCTGTCAACCAACTTCTCCAGGATGGACAGGCATTGGTTGCGCGAAATTGCCTTCAGAATCTTTCCGTCAGATCCAACCTCTTCCTGAACCTCGACCACCATCTCAGGCTCTACAAATGCAAAGACCGGCGACCTGTTTTCATTAGGTGAGTAAAGGTTGGTCTTGTGACCCTGTG
>JBOGRL010000380.1:0-4505 GCA_050749505.1 Nitrososphaerales archaeon | reverse complement strand
GGTACGATTTTCATATACGGATTCCGACTCGATAAATTGAGCTTATCTGATCTCTTGGCGAGGTCTCAGGTGTCTCAACAAAAAAATTTGATCAACAGGATTGTTAATTCAAAAGTTGTGAGAAGTCATCGCGTTGGGTTGAGCAAATGGATGCTCTAGATGTGAGTAGGAATCATATAGCTCTGGGGGTTGGAAGACGGCGATTGTCCGCAGAGTTTATCATCTCCTCCACAACTGTTCTCGCTGGAAGGGGTGCATGCAAAGACAAGCGTCAGTTTGCACGGATACGGACTTCCAGGGCTTGCCTTGTGATCCTTTCATAGGACTAATCGCATGAGTTCTCTCGTACTCTTAAAGTCCAAATGCTAGCTCACGACCCGAACAGGCTTGCACCATATTGTTCAGCAGGTGGGAGACGAAACGGTCAAGGTTGGCGAGCTGCAATCAAGACCAGACTGCGCATGGCATGATTCCTGCCCTAAATGCGTATGACCCGTTTTGCGGGTGACGCTTTTTTAACTTTAACTTCAGATTTTCGAAGAAGCCGTAAGCGTAAGTTTGTAAATGCGAATTCGCGAATATTTTAGAGTGCGCCGCAATTTTTAGTCAGCATCGCAGGGTTGCGAAGTCATTGAAGTTCATGTTTCATACCACGGTAAGCCGGAGCGGTCATATCTTTGCTGGCGAGCTTAATTGGAGCACAGCGGCGGGCTGAGCAATCGCGGCATTGTTAGCCGTACTGGCGCTAACTTTAGGGGCGGCTGTACCTGTAGAGGTGAACCATCAGTGCGAACAGCACCAGCACTCCTCCCAGATCGAACATCGTCAGGTTGGGGAAATTGCGAATTGAATCCATGGCGGCGAGCGCGTTCAGGAAGACCTGGAACACAAAAAGTGCGACCAGTACTATCAAGATCCACTTTGTGGACATGAAGTTCACAATCTCCGCGGGCTTCCTACCTCTGGCAATGCGCCCGCCAGATTTGGCGGCCATGTATCTCAGCACCGCATAAGTGCCCACGTACGACAAGGCTGCGACCAGAAGCATCGAGCCAAATATCTGAACGGGGTCGATGAACAGTGCAGCAGTGGGCGTGGCGGCGGTTTCATTGATGTAAAACCCCCAGTAAGTAACGAGCAAAATCTGCAGGATGCTCGCGATACCCAGCGAAGTGAAGAATGGCCTGTCCTTCCAGGAGAATTTCTTGGTCTTATCTACAAACGGAATCAGCAAAAACATCAGGATGAACAAAGATGGAATGAGGATGCCGGCGATGAACTTTGGCATAAAAGTACGCAGGAAGGCATAGAGACTCGTGAGATACCACTCTGGCAGCGTGTAGCCCACGTTTGCGGTCGGAGTGTATTGGATTCCAAGCGACACGGGGTAAAGCCCCCCCAGTAGGAGTATAGCTCCAGTCACGGCGGAAACTACAGGAACGTCGAAAGTAAGTATTTTTGGGAAGTGCACCAGCATCAAAACGATCATTATTACGGGTAGGATGAATATGTGCAGCGCGTAAAATCTGAGGATAAAGTCAGGGAACCCCCGACCAAAAATAATATGCACGAGCAGCGGACCGACGGAGGGAGTCGCGTAATTCAACGAGACCCCGATGCTGACTGCAAGAACTGCTCTGGTGTTTAATATAATGTCATAGCCCGTGAACGCTTCCAAAATCGTGATCGTCCCAAAGATTATCCCAGTGACCCAGATGATTTCGTTCCTGATCTTGAACCTCCCGCTGAAATAATTATAGTACATGTGCGCTAGCGCTAGGAACACCATCGCATTTGACGAGTAGTAGTGCATGTTACGAATGATTACTCCATACGGAATGGTGTTGTTGATGAGCTGAACAGAACTCCAGGCGCCGGACAGACTGGGGGTGTAAAACAGGAGCAGCAATGCGCCGGTTATTCCCAAAATAAGAAAATTGAAAAAAGTCAGAAACCCAAGATATGGGAGAGGGCTCGTAAACCTCTTCGGGACGTTGATCTTGTAGGCAAGCCACCCCGTTCTGTCGAGCCGATCCAGAATCCAGTCGTAGAGCTTCTTTATGAGGTAAATTATTCCTATTCTTTCTTCGGTCGCAGGTTGTGTCGAGGTTGCTGTCCCCAAAAAATTCATTCCTACCCTTTGATTGCTAGCACTTTTGTCCGCAGCCGACTTGGCCAACTATGCTATTGGCGGAAATTGTCCCGTCTGAAGCTATGGTGAGTGTAATTATCGGCAGCTGGTTGTTTGGAGGAGTCTGTAAAGAAGCAGGCCCGGCAACAGCGATTCCGGGGTTATCAGCCCCCTGCGAGCCCGGCGTTCCTCCGGGAAGATACTGACTGCCGTGGCACGGACACTCGCCTCTGTGGTCGCCAGCCACGTAGTTCCACAGGCACCAGAGGTGAACACAAACTCTGCTGAGTGCAACGAAGTAATCTCCCGAAATAGGATCTTTCGTCGAATAACCAGTATCAGTAGTGACCCATCCCTTTGGCAGGTGAATTACAACTGCATGCCTAAACGTATCATTATCAACGTTCGGGTTTCCTGTTCTTGGATAAACAAAAGTCGTCCAGCCATTTTCTGCAATGCCGGTCGTCTTGATGGGTTTGCCCGTGACAGAATCATTGATCACCTGTTTTGAAACCGGGCTAGTTCCAACAGATCCCTGGAAATATGGGCCCAGCGCTGCAAACTGACCAACCGCAATGATTCCTCCAACGACTGCCAGCCCCCTGATGAAATTTCTACGGGAAACCTCTTGCTTGCTTTCAACTGGTTTGGTTGGCTTTGACGGAGCTGAAACTGCGGGGCGAGGCGGTACCACTGCTCCAACGGATGGCCTGGCTGCAGTTGGTGTTCCGACTGTCGAAGGCTTCGCCGAACCCACCGGTGTACCCACCGTTGGTCTCTGAGTACCAACTGGCGTGCCCACTTGTGGTCTGCTGGTCGCGGTCATCGCTTGTGCAGGAGCAGTACTCGATGAAGCGGGTTTTGATCCGATGGGAGTCCCAACCTGAGGTCTAGAAGCGCCAATAGGAGTTCCTACGCGTGGAGCTGAAGGTTTCGCACGAGGTCCTGCCGCCTGCGCTTCCGGAGCCGCTTGCGTTTCATTGGTAGATTGCTCGGACTTTCTTTGCTGAGCAGAATCTTCCTTTTTCTTCTTTTCAGTTTCGTCTTGACTTTCGGACAAAAATGCAGACTATCCTAGTCAGAAATTTAAATCGAAATATTGTATTTAAGGATTGAGAAAGAATTCGGCGACATATTTAGCGATCGTGTAAAACGATCGCGCGTGTATTTTTATTTTGCGCGGATTGGAATAGAGGCTCGTAATATTCTTCAACTCTAGCCTGACCGCGTTTTGCAATAGTCTCCCGTTCAAAAATACTTAAATCGCGATTTCAAATCAGAAAAGCTCTGTAAACCAGGATGGCTTCGGATTCCCGCACTTCTTCCTCATCGAGATCTTTGCGAGCCGGTGGTCCCGTGATCATCGTGATTTTGATTGTGGTAGCCGCATTCTTGGGCTACTATCAACTGGTTGTTTATCCCAAAGTTGCTCCCACATCGACTACTTCGACGATTACCGTACCAACCGAAAAAGTTGTGACAGTCACAATCCCTGCGGGAGCTCAGAGCTCTAATACGCCTTCCTCGCAGACTTATCTGCCCAATGTAGCGACAGTGTACCTGGGTTACAATGCATCTGTATCATGGGTTAACAACGATACTGGAGCTCTGCACACTGTAACTGCTGACGGCACCCCTCCTGATCCCAAATTTTCCGCATTTGGCCCCACCGGTGCTCCATACAACAACGTGTACTGGCAAGGATCGGGTCAAGCTCCATTATCGGTCAACTTTACATTCACCGTTGCTGGTGTTTACAACTATTCGTGCTCTTACCACTCCTGGATGAAGGGATCAATCGTTGTGAAACAGGCTCCTCCGGCTCTGGTAAACAGTTCAGCCAGCGCGACAACTTCGTCAGCTGCAGCCTCGTCGGCAGCGTATGTTCCAATTCATCTCTCCGGGAGCGTGGCCATTGACTTGGCGAGAAGTCTTGCCACCCTCACTGGTTCTGGTACTCCTCCCTGGAGCGTGAACCTGTCCAACAGCCTCTTCGAACTGACATCGCTGATTCCGGCAGACCTGACGAAAATATCGTAACCAGTAGCCAATTTCAATCTGCTGGCCCGACCCAATTTATCCAGGAGCTCGATCTTCTCCCAGGCTATTTTTTCTGGAAATCTTTCGCTAATGTTCTCTGCTAGATTTGACGTCGATTTGCTGAAGCTCAAAGCAAGCACTGGAACTTTGAGCTCGGAATGGACTTGATCAATGTCTAGCACATTGTAAAGACTCAACACGCTGCCGGAGATCATGATCGCGTTTACGTCGTTTCTCCCGAGTTGATCGTACAAAGCCAGGGTCGCTCTTGTTGCATCAGAGCCTGCAACCCTTAACCTTCCTCGAACGAATCCGTCTATTACCAGGTCAGCTC
>JBOGRL010000379.1:0-8796 GCA_050749505.1 Nitrososphaerales archaeon | reverse complement strand
CTCTTACGCTATTATTTCTAGCAGAATCAAACAATTTCGATTGCCTGGCTTCTGGAATCTCATACTCAATGTCGACAAAATCTGGCTCATACTCTAGAATGGACTCGAGCAGCGAGAGGCGCGCACTTTCTTCCGACTCCAGAGCAAGACCGCCATCCCTTTCCGAACGATTAGTCGCTATCAAAGGCAGGGGCGATTCCGAGACGATTTGCCCAAGCAAACTTGGTGTCGCGTCCTCAAGGTGATCAATTCTCAGTTCTGCCAGGTCGCTGCCCATTGCAGAAGCTCTTTTGGCTGAGCCGAGGAAATCCGGTTTGTCCTTTGCAAAGATCGTAGTGCAAATTAAGGGACGCATATGTCCTGGCCAAGCTTTTTTTGAACCCAAAAAATTTCCTTCCTTGCGAGAAGAACCCCAAAACTCCATTTCAGCATGCAACAGCCCTGAATCGGAGTTTTTAGGGAATTAAAGTGGAGAGCCTTTCTCTCTTTTAGTAGAACTCATTCAGGAGCTGCTGGGGGTCAGCGACTCCGAGCTTTGCCTTGATGGGAGTTCCGAATTTTATGGCCGGGTCCTGCTCTTCATACGTCGGCTTTTGCGCCTCGTAAAAGAGCCCGATCGGTATCTTGGGCTCTGACTCTCTTGATTTGGCGAGAGCCTGGTCCATATTCGAAGTATCGTACTGCGGACCGTTGAACTTGTAGCACTTTTGCCTGAAATAGTCGTATGTGTTGATCTTGTTCCACGTCACGCATGGGCTAAATACATCGATGAGAGCAAAGCCCTTGTGCTTGATTCCGTTCTCGATGAGCTCGGTCAGGTGCTTTGGATCTCCGGAAAAGCCGCGAGCGATGTAGCTGGCGCCGCCGATCAGAGCCAGAGCGATCGGGTTGATGGGTTCCTCGATCGTGCCGGAAGGGGTGGATTTAGTGCTAAAGTTCTTTGAACTTGTCGGAGAAGCTTGGCCCGTGGTCAACCCGTAAATCTGGTTATCCATGACCACGTAGGTAATGTCAAGGTTCCTACGCATCGCGTGCACGAAATGTCCCAATCCGATGCCATAGCCGTCTCCGTCTCCGCCCGTCACCACGACTGTCAACTCTGGGTTTGCAAGCCTCGCGCCGGTCGCTATCGGAATCGCCCGTCCGTGAAGACTGTGAAACCCGTAGGCGTGGATGAATCCTGGCAGGTTGCTGGAGCATCCGATGCCAGAAACAATGAACAGATCCTTTGGGTCGATGCCGATGTTAGAGACCGCCTGCGTGAGAGAGTTCAATACTCCAAAGTCTCCGCAGCCAGGACACCAGTCTGGCCTCGTTTCACTCTTGTACTTTGATAATTCCATCATCGTGTTTTTTCACCATTACATCTTTCGCTTTGCTAACTATTTCGCTCGCGTAGATCGGTTCACCATCGTACTTCAACAACTTGTCCTTGATCTCGATGCCCGTTTCGGCCCGAATCATGCGCGCCATCTGCCCAGAATAATTGCATTCAACGCAGAGAATGTTTTTCGCGTTTTTGAGCGATGAATACACCTGTTCTGACTTGAACGGCATCACCGTCCTGATCGCATAGACGTTCGTCGGAGTTCCTTCCGCCGTGAGGACATCTGCAGCCTCGAGCGCGACACCGAACGTGGATCCCCAGCAGACCAGTGTGAGTCTAGCATCTTGGACTCCATAAAGCTTCGGGCTGGGAAGCTCGTTTCTTGCGACGTCCATCTTGCGCATCCTCTTGTCCATCTGCTTCTGGCGCTCCTTGACGTGCTTTGGAATTCCGGAAAGAACGTCACTGATCACAACGCCAGCTTCATTGTGCTCATCGCTTGAAGCGACAAAAATCGTGCCCGGAGTTCCAGGTATCGCCCTAGGAGAAATTCCAGTTTCGGTAACCCTGAACCTCTTGTAATCTTCCACCGGAGTGGTGATGAGGTCGCCCCTGTCGATCACCACGCTCGTGTTGAGTTCGTCAACTGTTTCAATGTGTTCGGACAGCAGCAGGTCGCTGGCAACTATAACTGGACACTGGAACCGGTCTGCTAAGTTGAAAGCTTCGACCGTCGCGTAATAAGCGTCCTCGACTGTGAGAGGGGCCAATACGATTCGGGGAAAGTCTCCCTGCGAGGCGCCCGTTATCATGTTGAGATCGCCCTGCTCAGTTTTCGTGGGCAGTCCAGTAGAAGGCCCGGCTCGCTGCGACTCGATAACGACCAGCGGAGTCTCGGTCATCGCCGAGAGCCCGAGGGCCTCAACCATGAGTGAAAACCCGCCGCCAGAAGTGCCGACCATTGATCTAGCACCGGCGTGGGCAGCGCCGATTCCCATGTTGATTACGGCGAGCTCATCTTCGGCTTGCTTTACGACGACTCTTTGCGATGCGGCGTGAGCCGCCATCCAGTGGAGTATTCCAGAAGCAGGAGTCATCGGATAGGCCGCGTAGAACTTGCATCCTGCCATCACGGCACCCAGTCCTATCGCCTGGTTTCCTGTCAAGAGAAGCTTTGGCCTCGGATTCTCTGGCATTGCAAGATTCAGCTCGAGCCGCGAATAGTTTGTCTTTGCATACTCGAGGCCTGATCGCGCCGCACTGACGTTAGCATCTATCACGGACTGCTTTTTCTTTCCGAAAGTGTCTGAAAGCACACCCGAAAAAATGTCAAAGTTGAGGCTGAGCAAGAACATCCCTGCGCCCAGCGCAACAGTATTTTGCATGATGGGGTTTTTGTCAAATTTTCGCGATATGTCTCCGAGCGGCATAGCAAGGACCCTTACTCCTTCCGGAACCAGGTTCTCGCTCATCTTCACGCGATCCTTGTCGAAAATTATGACGCCCCCACGGCTCACAAAAGGAGCGTGGATTTCGGCAGTCTCCGAATTCAGTGCAATCAGGACATCCACGTCGTCACCCTGATTCGTCACCTTTTGCGTGCCCGCCCTCACCTGGAACCAGACGTGACCCCCACGAATCGCCGACTGGTAGTTGTTCGATCCGAAAACATGGAGTCCGCTGCGAGAACATGTCCTGGCAAATATCTCTCCTGTAGAGGATACACCGTCTCCCGCGGCCCCTCCGATCCTTACGCTAAAACCATTCTTCACTTGGGTCTCGCCTCTTTTTTATGATTCAATTTTATACATTGGATCTACCTAGTGTATAATCCTAACTGTAGCCAGCGAAAAGCTAAGTTGCACAGAATAAGAGTCCTCTGATTTCACAGCGTTGCCTCTGTCTTTTGCTGAGGGACTTCCGGAATCCTTCGCAGGCTCGTCCGGATCATGATCGGGAGGTTCAGCAAGGAAATAACGAGTTCTCTGACTGCGTTTGGAAACACGCGTAAAACAAAATCCCTTCAATTCCCTCTCCTCAATTACCGGTGAAGCTGAAACCAAATTTTTAATATGGTATGGGAAAGCTTGATTCGAAGACCGTCTGAAAAAACACAGATCTGGCGCCGTGCCGCCGTAGCTCAGCGTGGTAGAGCAGATTCCGCAAACAAACAGTGCGGAAGCTTATCTGGCTGTTAAACACCACCAAAAAACTGATCTCGGTTCCGTAGAGAAACCAGTTGGTCGACCGTTCAAGTCGGTCCGGCGGCGCTCGTTCCTCTTTATACTTCATTCTAAGTTTACATGGATTCCGTTCTCGAAGAAGTGTTTTTTAGTCCTGAGATTTTTGCTCATGAAAAAAGTAGTCGTTTTCTTATGGGCCGCGGATCAGATTCCGATGTGAATTTCAAGTATTTTGAGAGCAAAGCAAAGCAGATCAACCTATCAAAAAAAATTCGGAATGAAAGGAAAGAGTTTCTTTCAGTCCAGGTAAATCAGCTCGACCTGGAAAGAGCTCTTTCAATCCACGACCTGGTCGAGGCCTGGTCAAGGACGAGCATCCAGAGCAGGTCAATTGCTGAATGTGCAAGAGTGTACGAGAACATGATTTCCGACGAGGCGCGGCCCACGATAATGCTCGGATTGTCGGGCGCCCTGATCGCCGGTGGTTTGAGAAAGGTCATCCGGGATCTTGTCGAGGCGGGGTTTGTGGACGTGATAGTTTCGACAGGTGCGATAGTCTATCAAGACTTGTACCAGGCGCAGGGCTACAAGCACTACATGGGTTCACCCAAAGCTGACGATGCAGTTTTGCACGACCTGTACATCGACAGGATATATGATGCCTACGTGGATGAGGTCGGCTTTGTGAAGACCGATGATGTTGTCGGAGAAATCGCGTCATCTCTTTCACCGAGAAAGTATTCCACGCGAGAGTTCATGCACGAGCTGGGCATGCACGCTGAGTCTGACCCAAATTCGATAATCGGAACTGCTGCAAAGCGCGGAGTACCGATTTTCGTGCCCGCGATCGCGGATTCGTCAATTGGGATCGGCCTCGCGGGGCTTTACAGGACCGCAAAGAAAGCAAAAAGAAAGCTCATGCAGCTTGATACGATTCAAGATAATTACGAAATAGCTCAGATTGTCTTGAAATCAAACAAAACCGGGTCGATATACGTGGGCGGGGGGGTTCCGAAAAACTACATCAACGACGCCGCCGTGATGCTAGACTACACACAAGGCCACGCTTACGTGTTCCAGATTACCACGGATGCACCGCACTGGGGCGGGCTGACTGGAAGCACGCTGGATGAAGCCAAGTCCTGGGGTAAGGTATCGAAGAAAGCTACCAGAGCTACAGCTTATGTCGAAGCAACCATAGGGCTGCCTCTGGTCGCTGCTTATGTACTCCACTCGGAGAAACTGAAGAGAAACAGAAAGCGCTTGCAATTTGTCTGGGAAGGAGATGATCTCAAGGAAATTGTTGTTCGTTGAATTTGCAAGTTCCAGTGCTTAGCTTCTACATTAACAGACAGGACTATGGGCATCCTGGCCGACGAGCGGAACAAACATGCAGTCGACGAGTTTCGTTTCTTCGAAGGCTTGTTTTCCATCCTTTGGATTCTTCTTGATGATCTTCAAGAGCTTTTGGTACGTGCTTCCTCCGACGGGGACTTCCAATATTCCATCTGTTTTCAGCTGCTTTTTCAAAAACGAGGGGACTTTGGGCGCTCCAGCCGTGACGAGAATCCTGTCATAGAGCTCCATTTCTGAACCCGGCGGATAGCCCAGAGATCCGTCTCCTGCGATGATCTCAACAAGCGAACCCAACCCCACAGACTCTATGTTCCTTTTCGCAAATTCCACTAGCTCAAGGTCGCGCTCAATAGAAAACACAAGTCGAGAGTCAGTTTTCTTTCTTCCCTGCGAGGTAATCCAACCGACAAGGGCTGCGTTATACCCGCTTCCGGTTCCTATCTCAAGCACTCTGAGCTCTGACTTCAGCTCAAGCTCTTCAAGCATCATAACGACCATGTGCGGAGCAGAGATTGTCTGTCCGGTGCGTCCGAGCGGCTGAGGCTCATCAGCGTACGCGAGAAAATTGGGTGTTCCCTTCCAGAGAAATCGTTCCCGGGGTACTGCCCTAATTGCATCTTCGACTAGTTTTGATTTCAGAATTCCCTCACTTTTAAGCGAGAGTATCAGCTGGTCTCTTGATTCCTTAATATCGAAGTTTGGTACCAAGAAAATTACCTTTTCCTAAAAATAGAAAGAGAACGCAACGGAAATACTTACGAATTTTCAATATCCCCGCAGATACTCGTTCACTTTCAGAGTTTGATTTTTTACTCAAGAAAACCACCGCTCGAGTGACTGACTTTCTTTTTCCTTTGTCGCATCCAGCCTCCCGAGCGCTGCCTCGATTCTCTCTCTTGAAAAATCATGCTCATCGATAAGATAACGGCGCAATTCCTCCCTATTTGGCGGGTTTTTTTGTTTGTCCAAGTCAACTTTTTTTGTCGAGACTTTGGGATTCAGAAATATTTCTCTGATCTCGTTCGGATCAAAGTTGATCTTTCCCTTCAATTCCGGTATGTTTTCGATTTTGGAATATCTCTTGACCAGCTTAAGGGCCGTAGCAGGCCCGACTCCACGAAATCCTCCGGGATTAAAATCAGTCCCGAGAAGCAATCCAATGTCGATGAGCTGTTCCCGAGTAATCTGGTTTGCAGACAAGATCTCGGAAAGCGTGACGGTCTCCGGGATGACATCAACCCGAACGCTTCTGTTTGGAAGCTTTCTCTTTCCGGATATTGTCACGTTTCTGACAAGTCTTGCGGCCCCGAATAGCAGGCTGTCGTAATCTTGGCTCGCCGCATAATCGGTCGCCCCCGCCGTCGTGAGGTAAGCGGCTGTAGCTTCTCCTTCAGAGGGGGCCTGAAGCCAAGGAATGCCCATCAGATCCAGCAATCTCTTTGATTCTTCGACCATCGCGTTGTCCAGGTAGGATGTCGCTGAAGCAAATTTTTTCGCGGCGATGTAATCTTTCTTTTCTAGTGCTTCCTTGTAGTGCTCGCCCGCCTGAACTTTGATCTCTCTCCTTCGGGAAATCTCGGCTGTCTTTAACTTGGGCGGCTCTCCGTCAAATACATAGATCAGCCTGATTCCAGTCTCAAGCAGGTTCATGTTCCGATAAAACAGTCCGCTCAGGTGGCTCGTTACCCTACCTTTGTTATCTCGCAGGAGATCTCCAGTCATCCCTCTTATTATGGACAAAAACTGGTAGAGTGTATTGAAAGCATCGATTGCGATTTTCTTTCCGCGAAGATCCTCAAGCTCAATTTTTTTCGGCTCCGCGATGTTGCGTAGGTTGACGCCCATGTTCTTCCTTTTGCCCTTATGCAGATCTGGCGGAAAACGAACTCAATGCAGTTGGTTTTTTACTCTGGAAAAAAATTGGTGCGCATCCTGATTATTCACCGGGCATTCGCTGTAGAGACTTCCCCTTTACAAGCTCTATCCTCCGAGCATCCTTTGTCTGCCAGCGCAGAGTTATGATTCCCAAAATCTCAAGCTGCATGAGGACTTTGTTCAAATCCCGCATGGATACGTCTTCCCCTTCTCTTTGGAGCTCGGTCAGGAGCTCCTTGTCAGTTGTGTTTTCATGCTGCTTCATTTTCTCGGACACGATATTTCGGAGTGGATACTTCATTAGAGCGCACTAACCTATGAAATCGGTTTGCGCCGAAGAGCCTTTTAATCTCTTTTGCAGGCCGGAGAACCAATTTTCAACCTCTGCGGATAGCACCGGCTTTATTCTGGAAAGCGATGATACAAAATCCTCTTGAGTGATTAGCGGTGACTCCGAATTCCTTCTCATGGCTTCTATAGCAGACTCCCGACACACCGACTGAAGGTCCGCTCCAGAATAGCCTTTGGTCTGAAGCGCAATCTCCTGAAATGATATGTTGGGAGATAGCGGCATGTTGAGAGTGTGAATCTTTAGGATAGCAGCTCTAGCAGATTCATCTGGCGGGGGAACGTAGACCATGAGATCCAGTCTTCCAGGCCGCAAAATAGAGACATCAATCAGGTCGGGTCTGTTAGTGGTTCCTATGACAAAAATGTCTCCAGAAGTTACCGAACCATCGATTTCGGTAATCAATTGACTCAACACCCTCTCAGATTGTTGTTGCTCCTGAGAAGACCCTGATCTGGTTGCGGCGATTGAATCAATCTCGTCGAAAAACACAATGCAGGGTGAAGAAGTTCTTGCCTTTCTGAATATTTCTCTAACTGCCTTCTCAGACTCGCCAAGCCACTTTGACAGAACTTCTGGGCCACGAATTGTGATCAGGTTGGCACCGCTTTCAGTCGCCAAGGCACGCGCCAAAATTGTCTTTCCGCAACCGGGTGGGCCGTATAGTAGAAGGCCCTTGGCGGGCGAAACACCAACCCTTTGAAAGCGGGCGGAATCCTTTATGGCCCAAACGACGTTTTCAATCAGCGTTCTCTTTACGCCTTCCAGCCCCCCGATCTCCTCCCAGAGCACTTTGGGCGACTCTGTGAAGAACTCCCTCATCGCAGTCGGGACAATCTCCTTGGACGCCACCTTGAAGTCCCTAGCAGAGACCTGGATTTTTTCAATGATGCTCGAGTCTAGTTGCTCACCTTCAATATCGATGTCGGGAGCGTACCTGCGAAGTGCACGAAGCGCAGCTTCCCTGCAGAGTGCGCGCAAATCAGCGCCCGTGTACCCGTGAAGCTCTGAAGCAAGTTTCTCCAGGTCGACATCTTCGGAGAGGGGCATGCCACTCGTGTGGATCTGCAAAATCTCTAACCGGGCCACGGGGTTCGGGACTCCTATGTGGGCCTCCCTGTCAAATCGGCCTGGTCTTCTTAGTGCAGGGTCGATGCTTTCAGGTCTATTAGTTGCGCCGATTACGACGACGTCCCCCCGGTCAGCGACGCCATCCATAAGCGCGAGCAGCTGGCCGACTACTCTCTTCTCGACATCGCCAAAGGCTTCTTCTCTCCTAGGCGCGAGCGCATCGATCTCATCTATGAAAATAATGCTTGGAGAATTATCTTTAGCTTCCTTGAAAAGGTCGCGGAGTTTCCCCTCGGTTTCGCCGTAATACTTGTTCATGATTTCCGGACCGTTAAGGGTGTAAAAGTTTGCTTCGCACTCATTTGCAAGAGCCCGTGCAAGAAGCGTCTTTCCGCAACCCGGCGGTCCATGCAGCAGTATTCCGTTTGGAGGATCAACCCCAAGCTTCTGAAATACTTCTGGCCGCCTCAGAGGGAGCTCGATGATCTCTCTTAATCTTCTTATTTCCTCTTCGAGCCCTCCAATTTCCTCGTAAGTCGCACTCTGGAGTGTTCTCTGACTCGCCAAGCTTTCTGCAAGGATAGTTATCACGGTTGAATGTTCTATTTTTACGCATCCCTTGGGCCTGACCTTTT
>JBOGRL010000378.1:0-5120 GCA_050749505.1 Nitrososphaerales archaeon | reverse complement strand
GCTGCGCTCTCTATGATGTCTGTGTAAAGTGTTCCCTGAGCTAGCCACTTTACATTACCTAAATCGTTCCTGACCTGGGAAAACACCTTGATGAACTCTCGGCCGATGATCTGTCTTTTCTTTTCGGGATCTTTCACGCCTCTTAATCTTTGAAGAAACGTTTTGGATTCGTCAACTATGATCAGGTTCTTACCGAGCTCTTTCCTGAATGTAGATTCAATCCTCTTCCGCTCTCCCCTACGCAACAGTCCATGATCAACGAATACGCAATAGAGCCTCTTTCCTATCACTCGATGCAAAATTTCTGCTGTCGTTGAAGAATCAATACCACCGCTCAGTGCGCAGATCACCTTGTCGTTTGGCCCTATCTTTTTCTGGAGTTCTTGAACCGCATCTTCGATCATTGTTTGAGGCGTCCAGTTCTTGTTGCATCCGCAGATCTCGAACACAAAGTTAAACAAGATCTGTAATCCGCTCACAGTGTGAGTGACTTCTGGATGAAACTGCACCGCAAGAGTGTTTCCCGAGGATATTGCGGCGTAGGGCGAGTTCTCAGTCGAAGCGATGCTCTCAAATCCCATGGGCAGAGTTTCTGCAGCATCGCCATGACTCATCCAGCACACCGTGGTATCGCCTAGTCCCTTGAACAAAGGGGCATCGAGCCTCAATTTGAGTGAGGCCTTTCCGTATTCATGTCTCGAGGCGCGCAAGACTTTACCTCCCTTCTGATGCACTATCGCTTGCAACCCATAACAGATACCAAGGATCGGCACGTGAAGATCGTATACTGATTCATGTGGTAAGGGGGCTCCCTTCGCGTACACACTCTTTGGACCACCGGAGAAGACTAGTCCGCGTGCTTTCTTGGCTGTTATTTCTTCGGCCGCAATGTCAAAGGGAACCAGTTCTGCGTACACCCCCAGCTCGCGAATCCTCCTGCAGATCAGGTGAGCGTACTGCGCACCAAAATCGAGCACTAGGATCTTCTCAAGCGAAGCGGTGTCTCGCAAAATCCCTAAATCTTCTCTTCTCCGGGCAAAATTATGTTGTGCGGCCTTAGTTCATCAATGCCCGCCGCAGTCACTGCGCCGAACCTGGCCTTTCCCCAAAGATCCCTTATAGAACTTGCACCCGCATAACCAAACGCCGCCCTGAGACCGCCCGTGAACTCTTCAACAACTGTCTGAACATCCCCCCGATAAGGTACGACGCCTTCAACGCCCTCGGCGATTCCCTTTGCCGGTTGGTTGTACCGATCCATGGCAAAGCGTTTCTGCCTGGACGAGGAGCTTCCCATCCCCCTGTAGGGTTTGTAGTACTTGCCGCCGATCTTAATCAAACCGCCAGGAGACTCTGTGCAGCCAGCAAAGACGTTTCCCATCATAACTGCGGATGCACCTGTAGCGAGAGCAAGCGCCCCATCTCCCGCAGCCCTTATTCCACCATCAGCAATGATTGGAATATCTAGTTTTTCCTGAGCTAACGTCTCAGCGATTTGTGCGACTGCAAACAGCGTCGGAGCTCCCGCTTTTGTAACCTCAGATGTAATGCAGATTGAGCCGGAACCCACCCCCGCCCTGATTGCCGCCACTCTTCCATCGAGGGCTGAAATTACATCCTTTGTTGCTTCGGAGGTTCCAATGTTGCCCACGATGAACTCGGTAGAAACCTCTCTTGTTAGCTTCTTAGCTGCCTCCATCACGTTGACGTTGTGAAAGTGCGATACATCTGAAACCAAGAGATCAACATATTTTTCAAGAGCTTTTGCTCGCTCGAGGTCAAACGGAGATACGGCTGCGCCTACGAGCAATCTTCCTTGAGAGTCTCTCGAGGCAAGAGAATTTCTCTCCCGGGAGTAAACATCCTTGATCGTTATCAACCCAAGGAGCTTCCTGTCGTTATCAATGACAGGGAGCTTTTCGACCCGGTGCTGGTGCATTATGTGCTTTGCTTCGTCGATGGTAACGTCTGCTTTGGCCACTTTGACGTCGCTAGTCATCACTGCTCTGACGGGGTCATTCTTGTCGGCAAAGTTCACATCCCTGCGTGTCAATATTCCAACGAGCTTATCACTATCCACGACCGGAAGCCCTGAGATGCTCTTTTTGTCCATAAGGTCAAAGGCTTCGGAAACTCGCTGAAACGGACTGATTGTAACTACGTCACGAATTATGAAGGATTCTGCGCGCTTTACCCTCTTTGCGTTCTCGACCTGCTCGTCAACTGGCATGTTCCTGTGTATGATCCCAATCCCGCCCTGTCTAGCAAGAGCAATTGCCATGTCAGCTTCTGTCACCGTGTCCATGGGCGAAGAAACCAGCGGCAGATTCAGCCTGACCTTCGCAGTCAGATTAATCCCGAGATCTACATTTGAAGGCTCGATGTCGCTCCTGCCCGGCAGCAGGACAAAATCCCTGAAAGTATAGACTCCTCTGGCATTGACCAACTTTGAGTAAGAATCGATTGGCAAGGTGATTAGCTAAGTTCTCCCTTGCCGAAAATGTATCAATGAAAGATGTCTATAAGGTTTTATGGCTTGATGCAGGGCGCATTATAAAAGCGTGATTTCCGCTTTAGTTAGGCGTGGAAGTCTGTTTCAATTGCATCTTGTTAGAATCCACCAAATATCTTCGTTTGAAGTTCATCACGTATGAGGGTTCTCTTGGAGATCGAACAAATCAATTCACGAAAAGAAAACGATTCTGTAAGGGAGTATGTCAAGACACCGCGAAATTGTCGAAGATGCAGGAGATCAGCACTTTCGTTTGCGGACTAGGTATACAGAATTTTTCCAATCATTTCGGTATAAGTTGCAAGCACCTGTACGATAAATATGTTCCATTAACCGCCAAGGTAAACATTGTATTGGTATTCGAATCAATTTGAGCTATTGCAATGCGGACAAATTTGAGGGCAACCCTTACCTGTGTATTATCAATAGTACCATTGATCATGGCGAGGTCGTTCCCGTCAGCGCTGTAGATCATGTTCGTAACCGGGTTTAAAGCCGCCTCCATGCTGGGGGTTCAACGAAGTGTCCTATTTCAGTGTCTGTTTTACGACTGAACGCATCCAGAACTCCATAGATGAAGACTTACTAGTCAAAGAAATTATTCGCTTTGAGATCGGGCATAAACGCCCTGCCTAAATTTGTCGCGCTGAGATCACTCTAGATTCTTTCGCAACGTATGAGGCATATGTTTTCATCATCGATGCTTGACAAGGAAAACCTCAGTGAAGAATTAGCAGAAATCAGAATATGTATGGGCAGGAACATCTATTTCTTTTCCAGCATGCGAGTGAAAGCCCAGTTGACCGTACTCAAGATTTCGTTCAACCGCGCCTTGTCCCTATAATTCTTAACTGTCACCTTGCTGATGTTTCCGTTGGACTCTTCAACATCGTAGGCTAGTGCCTCAGCTTGACTTAGTTTGCCTGAAGTCACGAGTTCCTGATCTTTGGATTCGTACCCCTTTAGTATGCGGTTTACAAAAAAAGTCTGAAAAGGCGGAACCGTCTGAGAAACTCCCACATCACTGCTCGGAACGACTATCACTTTATCGGATGAAACAAAAGCGCTCGCAATCAGCATGCCGTCCTTTGCGCGTCGAAGCTGTCTGACCTCCTCAGGAGAGCCGGCAGATGCTTCCTGCATTTTCGGCGGCTCGACTACCTTTTCTTTGTTGGAAGGTTTGGGAGCTTTCAGATCCGTTGCAGGCACAAAGCTCGTTCGCCTCAGTACCGAGTCCACGATCAACTGCATGTCTCTGAGTCTTGATAGTTCCATCTCTGCTTCAGAGATTCGTGATTCGAGCCATTCCCTCAGCTCTGCTGCTCTCTTTACCTCTTCCTCATTTGGAGGTTCGTTTTTCGGCATTCTACGATAATCGCCCCATCATACTAGCTCCGGTAGATTAAACCTTTTTCGTAAAGAAATGGCATACGCAATTTTCGAAGCTTCCGAAGTTTCCAAGACATCATGTGTTCTTATCGCGTGAGCTCCGTTGTAGATCGCAACCGCTGTAGCAGATAATGAGCCATTAAGCCGCAGATCTGGCGACTTTCTCCCAGTCAATTTACCGATGAAACTTTTCCTTGAAACCCCGACCAAGATGGGCCTCCCAAGCTTCCTGAGTTCATCAAGTCTTGCAATAACAGTACAGTTCCAGTCGACGTTTGAGAGTTTTTCATCTTTGAAGAAACCGATACCTGGATCGATTGTTATCTTTTCGGAATCTATCCCGTGCGCGTTTGCGAACGTAATGCTCTTTTCCAGCGAGTTGCACACTCGAGAAATGGTATCTGACGACCTACGAAATCTTTTCTCATGAGCAGTGATCACAATTGAACAATCATGTGAAGACACCAGAGCAGCCAGTTTCGGAGCATCCTTTTGTGTTAGCCCATACACATCATTGAGTATCGTGGCTCCTTGTCTCAACGCCGTCTTGGCAGGTTCGTATCGCGTCGTATCGACTGAGATCGGAATATCAACCAGATTTGCTATCCGTTTGACAGCAGAGGACAAGAGTCTTTTTTCCGTTTCTAGCGGAATATCATGCGTCCTGTATGGCGCTGTTGATCTAGCCCCCACATCCAGAATGTTGGCGCCGTCTTGCTTCATCCTCAGAATAGTTTCTTCAATTTCTTCATCAGTTGTCTTTACAGATCCGGAGTAAAATGAATTTCTTGCTAGATTAATGACTCCCATGACCCTGACTGGGTATGAATCACCTATCTTTACGGTTGAGAGGCTCCCCGAAATTTTCGTTTCAGGCATCATTCGAGTTTACATATAGAAGCGTTAAATGTGTTTGAGGTGAAGCTTTGATTCCCATGGAGGAAAACGTGGAACCGCTCGGAGAGAAGTGGTACAACGAGTTCTACCAAAGTATACGCAATTCATTAGGTTTCGATCAAAGCCGTGATGAAGAGGCAAGGGATATTCTTTCGTCTATCTTGTCGCAAAAGAACTCGACAAGAACTTCGGACTTTGAATCAGTCAAACATCTCACAAAATCAAAGAACGTAGTAATGTTCGGCGCAGGGCCTTCGCTTGATGACGACATGGATGGACTAGCTAAATTCATACACACTTCTAAACCGACCATAGTCGCAGC
>JBOGRL010000377.1:0-6629 GCA_050749505.1 Nitrososphaerales archaeon | reverse complement strand
GTATTGCAATAAGTTGCATCTAATCGATCTATCTTTTTCCATCAAGACAGACAAATATTCCATTGAGTTCTTGGGCTTTCTCTCTTGGAAGTCTTTGTTCTTCTAATCGAGCTGTCAGATCACTCTGAATTGTCTCAATTAGCGTTTTCCTATCTTGCCGATAAGATTCCTGAATAACTAATGCCATATGAAAGATACGATGCTTAATTCGGTGATTTTTCAAGTAGTAGGTTTTCTTGCCTTTCTTACTGGCTTTGAATAAATCACTTGGGCTTTTGCGTTTTCAGTCCAAACATTCTTGCTAGCCATTTGACTTCGTAAATTTTTCAACTGTCAAGATTTCCAAAACGTAAGCTCGGGAGAAGTGCTTCTGTTCGTAGAGAATTTTTGCTTCATTGTGCATATCGAGACCGTTGTTAAACGAGGCAATTGCAAGTTTGCCAAAAGTTTCATTCAATTAGCATTTTTCACCTTTTGCGAGGCTGGAAGTAATTCGAGCCACTTGTTCTTGGAATCCCCGCTAATTCCAGCTCTTTGTGCTGGGGTTTGACCTTCTAGTGCCATATCTGGTTTTACAAAATTATTATGGATCTTCTCGCCTTCGGCTAGAGGAGTTCTGAATGATTTCCAGCCACGTTGAACCTTAACTCGTTCCCTGAGAGTTCCGTTCATTCTTTCGATTCTGTTATTGGTTGCATGAGGTTTGTTTATTCCAGCGTTCTTGACATGTGTATTAATCGCATAGTTATCGAGCCGACACAACTGGTTGCAGATTTGCTTGGGGCATAATCCACCGCTATTGACACTCCATCGCCCCAAGAATTAGGGCACACCATCACGCGTGAATCAATGAAGCTCTGAGATCTTCCACGATTTCCTGCGATTCACTTACGCGTCCAAAGTAAATCGAGATAGTCTTCAGGGAGGCCTCGTGCAACTCTTGCTGATATGCAGCAACGCAATCTGAAGCCACCATGACGTTATAGTCCTCCATGAAGGCGGCTCTCACGGAACTTTCAACGCAGGCGTTTGTCGCAACGCCCACAAACACGACGTTCTTGATTCCGTTGCTCCTGAGTATTGTCAAGAGTCCCGTATCCTTGAACGCGTCGTAGCGGAACTTTACCACGACAGTATCGCCGGGGAGAGGTTTCAGCTCGTCTACTATTTGTACGCCCCAACTGCCCGGCTCGATGAGCCTCATGCCCAAGGAGGAATCGCGCTTTGCGGCCGGTCGATTGTTCCATGTCGGAGAGCCTGTCAATAAACCATTTTCGCCCCTCACGAAAATTACCCTGACCCCTATTTCCCGGCACTCGTCGATCATTCTCTTGACATTGGGGATGATCTTTCGAGCGGCGGAAATGTCAGTCCCGCGTTGATCGATTTTTCCTCCCGGTGCACAAAAGTCATTTTGCATGTCGATGACAAGTAAGATGGTCTCCGCATGAATCAAGAAGTCAAATTCACCCATTTCTTCGAAAGAAGGAATGCCCAGTTTGATTTAACGATTTCCGCTTCCTGACCGCGCTTCGAAAGGAACTTCGTGAGATTCTCGGCGCGCGCTCCAGTGCCCATTCCCTCATCGGCTTGAAAACTGTAGATTTTGTTATAATGGGGGAAAGATTGCTCCTCAAAGAAGGAAATGAGCGGCTTTACGGATCAGACCCGCCCGCAGGTTCCAGGGTCAACTCGCTACGAAACCATAGTTCTGAGTGTCGTCCTGCTGGGCGTTACCATGACCGGGATTGACACGACCGCTGTAGTTTTGGCCATTCCCGTCATGAAGCAAGACCTCTCATCAAACATCATCAGCATGATTTGGGTCATCATGGCATACTTGCTCGTAATTACGGTATTTGGAACGCAAGTGGGAAGACTCGGTGACCTCTACGGAAGGGTCAGAGTATACAATATCGGGTTTGGAATATTCACACTTGGCTCTCTTTTCTGCGGGCTCGCCCAGGGAGGCTCCGAGCTCGTGGCCTTTCGCGTGATACAGGGTCTTGGAGGCGCCATGGTATTTTCAAACAGCGGGGCGATAATTGCAGATACGATAAGCGAGAAAAAGCGCGGAAGAGCTTATGGCATCACGGGAATCGGCTGGTCGGCTGGAGCCGTTCTGGGCATACTCATTGGCGGCGCCGTCATAACGTTCCTGGGCTGGAGGTACATATTCTTCATCAACATCCCCGTGGGCGTCTGCGCAGTGGTAATGTGCTACAAAGTTCTAAGAGAAAAGTCAGAGAGAGTAAAGGCAAAAATAGACTATCTCGGAATGGCCCTCTTCGGCTCTGGACTATTCTTTCTGCTCTACGCCCTAACTAATATCGCGGGCTCTGGCGCTTCCTCTTCCGGGTTTGAGGCGCTCTTACTTGGAGTCATACTCATCTTCATTTTCACTGTCTGGCAAATGCGCTACTCTGCACCGTTGCTGAACCTCTCCATCTTCAGACAGAAGGTTCTCACGGCGTCTATTCTCGCGTCCTTCTTCCAGGGGCTCGCGGGTTTTTCCGTACTGTTCCTCGTGATCATGTATCTTCAGGGCGTGAGAAACTTGACTCCGCTCGATGCCTCGCTCCTGCTCGTTCCTGGTTACGTCTTCGGAGCCGTAATCTCGCCGTTCGCCGGAAAAGCGTCGGACAAGCTGGGCGCGCGGTATGTCGCGTCGATAGGACTGGCCCTTGAGGCCGTAGGCATATTCATCTATTCGACGCTCACTCTAGGCTCCCCCCTTTTTGTCGTCATAATTGGTTCTGTAGTTGCCGGTTTGGGCACCAGTTCTTTCTTTCCAGCGAACAACAGTGCTGTGATGGCTAACGCCCCCAGGCAATATTATGGGATTGCCTCTGGGCTGCTCAGAACGTTCGGCAACGTCGGAATGGTGGCGAGCTTTGCCCTCGCCGTGGTGGTCGCTTCACTTGCGATTCCAAGGAACCTTGCTATCGCGATATTCTTGGGAACAGGCCGGCTTGACTCCTCTCTTGCAACCGCCTTCATCGGCGGAATGCATACCGCGCTGTATGCTTCGATAGGCATCGTCGCCGTCGCGACAGTGCTCTCTGTTCTTCGCGGAAAGGAGGCAAGAACCGTTGACAATCGAAATTCCTAGCAGACCTGCCAAAGAAAAGCCCCGACCATCGCCTCTATCCATGAGACAGCTAACCAGATCGTGCAATTCTTTTTCCCTTGCGCGTAGAGCAGCTTGGGGACCATTCTTTTTTTGGGGAATAAAGTGGGAACGTATCACCAATCACCCATAGTTGCGTGACATCTCGTATCACGTGATACTATTAACACGATCCAGTACGAACTAGACGCAGAAACCGACGGGGATACGAGGCCGTTGGTTATTAGGGGCGAAGCGCAGCAAAAACTATGAAGAGAGAATTCCAGTAAGAAGTGAAAAAATGCGTTCATACCAAGAGTACTTTAGCTATTTTTGTTCTGGTGTAGATCGACGGTTTCCGGGTTAACGAGGTTGGGAGGCGCGAGTTTCTCTTTCTCTTCAAAAAGAAGAAGTGGAGAGAAAGAGAGCGATTTCAAGAGAGATTATGTCAAATTGCTTTCACCACAGCATGCGAGGCTTGCAGGCACAAAGCATATATTATTACAGTAACTCTACTGTAATACTACAGTCCAACTGTAAGAATAAGAGTGAGAGCACATGAGTGAAGCAATAGAAGTTGACATTTCAGACCTTCCGGGCGTCGGTCCGGCCACAAAGGCAAAGCTAGAGAGCGGCGGGATAACTACGATACTTGACCTCGCAGCCTCGACCACAAACGAGCTTGTGGACAACTTGAACATCACAGAGGAAACGGCGCATAACCTGGTGTTTGAGGCCCAGAAGCTTTTGAGGGAAAAAGGTTATCTTGAAAAGGATCTAGTCTCCGCAAACGAGCTTTTCGCAAGAAGGGCGAAGATGCTAAAGTGCACGACGTTTTCGCAAAACCTTGATGATCTGCTAGCCGGCGGAATCGAGACCCAGGCTGTTACGGAGTTTTACGGCGAGTTCGGCTCGGGCAAGACCCAGATTTGCCACACGGCGTGCGTCGCGGCGCAGCTGCCGGTTGATCAGAAGGGCTTGACAGGATCCGCACTATACATCGACACAGAGTCTACATTCAGGCCGGAGAGAATCGCGCAGATCGCGGAAGCAAAGAACCTTGACGTGGAGAGCGTTTTGAACAACGTCCACGTTGCAAAGATATACAATGCTAGCCACCTTGAACTAATCGTTAGGGCAATGGGCAGCTTGATCCAGCAAAACAACATCAAACTTGTTATCGTGGACAGCATAATCAGCCTGCACAGAGCAGAGTTTCTCGGCAGGGGAACACTCTCAGAGAGGCAGCAAAAGCTCAACGCAATCATGCACAGGCTCAAGAGGATAGCAGAGATTTACAACGTTGTGGTGATAATCACAAATCAGGTGCAGTCTTCGCCGGACACTTTCTTCGGAGATCCGACCAAGGCAGCTGGTGGAAACATCATAGGACACGCATCAACCTACAGGATCTACCTGCGAAAGGCGGGCCAGGAGCGCAAAGCGATAATGATTGACAGCCCGATGCACCCGTACGGCGACACAAACTTTATCGTGACCCAGGGCGGAATAGCAGATCCTTCGGACAAGGCAGAGAAGAAACCGGCAAAGGTTTTCAAAAGGACTACAACGATGGTAGAAAGCAGCAGTAGTAGCGACGAAGAAGAGGAGTAGTAGTAAGAACTCTCCTCAAACCCTCTCTTCTTTTTTTGAGAGAGCCCTACCAGGGTTTGACCTTGGTGTGGCAAGCGCACGGGCACAATATATGATATGTAAATCCGTCGATCACAATCGCGGGCTGGGTTCCATGCTCGTGCTTACAATTTGCACAAATCTGTATTGTTAGGGCCATGAGGCTCAGTTTGGACGTTTTCTAATGTAAGCCTCGAAATCAAGCAAAGTTGACCGAAATGTGAACTACCGGCACGCACTCGCTTATGGGCTTTAGCAGTGAACCCTGCTCATCACCCTCCAATGAGTAGAAGGTTCTCTCAGCATGGGCTTGGACTGTCCAACCGTGCTTTCAATATATCTCTAGCCGCGTTCAAACTAGAGTCTATTGCGGGATCGCGATCTTCTTGCGTTTGAGGACGCAATTCATATTCTAGAGATGTGGAAACCAAGACATTACGTCCAGATCCGCGGAACATCATATCACCCAATAGTAGGTCGAAATATGTTTGCAGAAGACCGAATAGCCAAGGAAATTGGCGCAGAAAAATTTCCAGATAACAGTTATTCCAAACAGGAGTATAATTTCCAGTTCAAGAGCATCATTGGTCATTTGGCAGATCTTTTCGAGTATGAACGACAACTGCTGATTGCAGAGCCAGGTGCTTGCCAAACGTCGAACAGCCTCAAAGGACATTCGCACCTGCATGTCGACCAATTAGTTGCATCTTGTCAGCAATAGCTTTCTCTAGATCTGGGAGAGAAATCTCTCAATTTCACTACCCCGAATGAACTTCATGGGCTACGCTCCTCTAAAGGAGAAAACCTTGGAACTACAATGCGAGAGGCTTACGAAATGTGCTTTGTCAGGGACTTAAGATCACGCCTGCTTTTTGAAGTGCTATTTCGACCTTTGTTGGAATCGCGGACAGGTTCTTGAATTTCGGGTTTCTCTTTGACGCACCTATTCCATGGCTTTTGTTGGACTGAACCACAACCCATCCTGAACTTCTGCATATCTTGTTGTACTGTGGCAATCTGTCGGTCGAGAACTGTAGAGTTACTTTGATCGTTCTGTCTTCTCTTGATGTGTTCTGGGTCTTTGGCATAATTCACACTTTGGTGAAGGACTTCACAAGTTTTCTTATGCCAACCCAGCATGGCACACTTAAACTCGGCTTATCCGAATCATAACAGCTATGTTAACTTCGAGGCGGATGCGCCTTCTAAGAGCATCGCATGTTGGGTTTTCAATAGTTTCGAAGGTTAAGGGAATCTTTTCCTGCGCCATGCTAATCGAAATTTGACCATAATTTGAGTTTAAGTATGTCCGACCGAGTCATACCAGTTATTTAAGCGTCTGCGAATGCAAGCGCAACGCAAACGAAACAGCACCCTTGTTAGCTTCTGCGTTCTGCGATTTCCGTTTCTTTCTACTTCCGAATTCTTTTCCTTCCTTGACAAGTAGCTGTGACAATTTTGCCACGGATCCGAATTCAAAAGGATCTTAGGAAAGATACGTTGAAATTGCCTCTTCCCTTTGATGTTATAAGACCAAAATACTTCCCTATTCTTAGAAATGCCCTGACAATGCGTTCGGCCATGCCTACGACCATCCCATAAATTGAAGCTCTATTCGATGAGGGAGCTCTTGCACTGTGATCCCTATCAGATTACAGGCTTAAGAAATTCTCTTGGGATGGCATCGAGAAAATCGCTCGAGGATGAGTTCTTCTTTGCCGGATCCTCTACAGGATTTTGCTTCGAAGATTGATCGGTTTCGATTACTCTCTCAATGGCTGGAAGCACTGCTAGCTCTGCTTTGAGAAGAGAGTTTTCGTCCAGTCTGAGACGCTCTGCCTCGTTCTTCAACTGCTCCGTTACCTTAGCCCTTCTCCCAAGCTTTTCT